>NZ_JARMMC010000001.1:0-89663 GCF_036216745.1 Fictibacillus sp. B-59209
CTTCAATTAACTTTTCATTGAAGATTTTTCAAGCCAAAAAGGGGCTGCCTGAAGGTCAATTTTCGACTTTCTGGACAGCCACTTTTTTTATTTCTGGTTTAAACAAGTGTTTAACCAGAATGGTTCCTCCCTTTCATTCATAGGTATAAGTAGCAGGGGTCTGGCTGAAAAGCCCTAACGTAAGAAATATTGTGCATTTTATGCTAATCTGTGGGTAGCGAAACGAAGAAAGGGATGTTATGAGTGGGAGTGGAACAAAAGGAAATTAAGCTTATTGCCCTGGATATGGACGGAACATTATTGAATGAACAGCTGGAGATCTCTGAAGGGAACCGGCAGGCGATTCGAGAGGCTCAGGCAAAGGGCGTGCATGTTGTCCTCAGCACAGGCCGTTCGCTTTTGACGTGCCGGGACTATGCCAAATCGTTAGAACTTAATTCTTATCTTGTAACGGTAAACGGCAGTGAGGTATGGGACAGCAAAGGCAGCCTTGTCGAGCGGACTCTGCTTCATAACGATCATATCGAGGCAATGATGGAGTTAACGAAAAAACATGGTGCACAGTTTTGGGCCGTGTCGACGGATAAGGTATGGCGCGAAAATTTTCCGGAAAACTGCGCAGAGATGGAGTGGCTGAAATTCGGCTTCAACATTGCTGATGACGAGGTTCGAAAGCTTGTGCTCGAGGAACTCTCGAAGAACAAGGAGCTCGAGATCAGTAACTCAAGTCTCACGAACATTGAAGTCAACGCAGTTGGAATCAACAAAGCACGGGCGCTCAACCGAGTGTGCCAGGAGCTTGGCATCACGATGGATCATGTGATCGCGATGGGCGACAGCCTGAACGATATCGCAATGATTACGGAAGCCGGGGTTGGCGTGGCGATGGGCAATGCTCAGGACGTTGTAAAACAAGCCGCCGACTGGGTGACAGGCACCAACGTGGAAGATGGTGTCGCCCAGGCGATCAGGCATTGGGTGCTTTAGAATAGTGGAGAGACCATTCAGACGATGTCTGGATGGTCTTTTTTTGTGGTAACTTTAACTGGACTGAGCAGGCGATCCTTTAACGCGTGTAATGAAAGCAATTTGGATGATTTTAGCGCTGTTTTTGGTGATAAAATGAGGATTTTCAAGTGATTTTTTCTTGGTGAAGCTTTCACTCGCGTTTTAAGCAGCTTTAGGAGGGTTCACGAGGTCATTTAGCACCTGATTTCAGAGAAAATTTAGTTTTTTTCTTCTGTGATTTGATGTTGCGGAAATTTTATTATCGAAAACACCAAATATATTATCGAAATTCTCGTTTTATTATCGAAAAAGTCAATATATTATCGAAACAGCTGATTTTATTATCGAACAGAATATGCCCGATGCTAATCGACTGTTTTCGACGCATTTGTCCCACAAAACCTGTAAATACGCCTCAAGTCGTATGTGGAAATACAGCCGGAGGACATTATGGAAAAATCGGCCAGCAAGTAAACTAATGTTATGAATTTTAAAGGTATATTTACTTTTTTGGTTTATATATCCATAAAATGTAAGTATACTGTATATGGGCATTTAGTCTGCTTGAAGAATGTGAACAAATGAGGCAGACAGTCCGTCATACATAGAGGAGGATGAACAAACAAAGGGGTAGTTTGTTCGAACAGCTCTATAACAAATTAAATGGGGAATGGTGGGAAACGTATGCAGTTTATAACAAAATGGGCTTTTCGGAATAAAGCGCCGGTGACATTGCTTGTCATTATTGCGCTCATTATCGGGACGGTGAGCTATTTCCGTCTGCCGATGGAATTTCTGCCGGAAGCGGATAATCCGCAGGTAAGCGTCGTGACGCTCGGGCAGGGATATGATGCAGGATCCATGACAGACAAAGTAACCGAGCCAGTGGAACAGGCCGTTTCAGGGGTAAAAGGAAAGTCGTCAGTTCTTTCGACGACAGGGGACGGCTATTCTCAGATTACGATTAACTTTGATTCGAAAACAAATATGAAAGACGCAAAAAGAGAGGTTCAGGAGGCGGTCAGCGGACTGCAGTTTCCTGAAACCGTCGGCAAACCACTAGTATCACAGCTCAACACTTCCATGATACCGGTCGGGCAGATCTCCTTTACGTTTGCTGACGGACTGACCAAGGCAAATATGGAAAAGGCAAAAAAGACGCTGCTCCCTCTTTTTGAAAATAAGAAAAGCATTTCCCAAGCCAGTATTTTCGGGGAAAACAATTCCCGTGTAGAAGTGAAGCTGGATACGAAAAAAATGAAAGAGAAAAACATACCCGTCAATAGCGTGATGAGTGTGCTTCAAGGACAAAACGCCTCGGTAACTGCAGGCGGCGCAACGATTGACGGCAAGAAAAGTACGATCAATGTGACGGACAATCTAACATCCGTCAGTGCGTTGGAAAAACTGCTTGTTCCGGTTCAAGTGATGAATCCAAAAGCACCAGTCATCCATTTAAAAGATATCGCATCTATTAATCTGAAAAAAACCGAGAACACGGTGATGCGCATTAACGGAAAAGAAAGCCTGGCCATCACTGTTTTCAAAGACAACAGTGCAAGTGCTGTGACAGCCAGTAAAGATGTAAAGGCAACCGTGAAAAAAATCAATAAAGACTATCCAGGTGTAAAAGCCAGTACGGTATTTACGACCGGCGACATGGTGGAAAACTCCGTAAACAGTATGATGAAGGAAGTACTGCTCGGTGCACTGTTTGCGACTCTAGTCATTCTTGTTTTCTTGAGAAGAGTGAAGCCGACCCTCGTGACGATCGTATCCATCCCGCTTTCGCTGGCGATCACACTTCTCCTGCTCTGGCTGTCAGGGGTTACACTGAACATCCTGACTCTCGGAGGAGTGGCGGTGGCTGTCGGACGGCTTGTTGATGACAGCATCGTGGTCGTTGAAAATATTTTCAGACGAAGCCAAAGCAAAGCATTTACGAAAGAAAATGTCATGGCAGCAACGGCTGAAGTATCACGGGCCATTACTTCATCAACCTTGATTACAGTCGCCGTGTTCCTGCCAATGGGCCTCGTCAACGGCTCCTTAAAAGAATTTTTATTGCCGTTCGGTCTTACGGTGACGTATTCGCTGCTTGCTTCTCTTTTAGTAGCATTGGCCGTCGTACCGTTATTGAGCCAGGGCATGCTGAAGAAGATGAAGCTTCCTGCCCACTCCGAGCCAAAGCGTTATTTGAATGTATTAAAATGGTCGCTTAACCATAAATATGTTCCGATCATTATCGCAATTGTTGTACTTGTCGGCTCGCTTGGATTGTATGTTTCCTTGCCGAAGGGAGCTGTCAGTGCAGAGGATGCCAGCATGGTTGCCGTCAATATGGAGTTCCCGAGCAACACGCCGGCGGACGACATTAAAGATCGCATGGTTGCCTTTGAAGAGAAGCTGGCTGATATCAAGGGCTATGATTATTTGATCACTCAGTATGGAGCCAGTGAAGACGAAGCGAAATACGGACAGGTCAGCACCCCGGATACGGTCAAATTTACCGTCATCATGAAAGAAAAGGGCGGCGCCGATGATTACATCAAAAAGGTAAAAGAACTGAAGAAAGACGAAAACGGAGTAACCATTACCGCTTCTGCCGGATCAATGTTCGGCAGCGGTTCCGGAGGTTCTGCCATCACGTATGATATCAGTGGAAATGATCCTGTTGAGCTCTTAAGCACCTCTAAAGAACTAATGAGTGTGATAAAAGATGTAGACGGAGTGAAGAAGGTCTCAAGCAACCAGGAAAAGACTGCTCCTGTCTATACCGTCAAAGTAGACACTGAAAAAATGAACACCCAGCAGGCTGCACAACAGGTGGCTTCCCTTATTCAGCCAATGCCGATCGGATCCATTACACTGGATGGGAAATCAACACCGGTGCTGCTGAACGCAGGAATCAACCCTTCACAGGCATCTGACCTGGAGGATCTTTCCATCCAGACAGCCCAGGGTATTCTGCCTCTTTCCAAAGTTGCTCAGATTACAGAGGAAGATAAACCAAGCACCGAGCTTCATAAAGACGGCAAACCGTTCATCCGCATTTCTGCGGAAGTGAAACCTGAAAAGCTGTCAGTTGTATCTGCAGCAATTGATAAGAAAGTGAAAAAAGTCGACTTGCCAAAAGGCGTCAGCCTGGAGCAGGGCGGAGCGGCACAGCAGCAATCCAGCGATTTTGCTGATCTTGGTCTGACGATGCTCGCTTCCATTTTAATCGTGTACCTCATTATGGTCATTACGTTTAAAACGTTCCGTGCGCCGCTCGCTATTTTAATGACGCTTCCGCTAGCTTCCATCGGTGCGGTTCTCGGCCTCCTGATTTCAGGCGTGCCAGCTGATCCGACTGCATTAATCGGCGGACTCATGCTGATCGGTATCGTCATCACGAACGCGATCGTACTTATCGACCGCGTGAAGCAGAACGAAGAAACCATGATCATTCGCGATGCAATTATCGAAGCGTGCGGTACACGCCTTCGTCCGGTCATCATGACAGCGGTCGCTACCATTTTTGCGATGCTCCCGCTATTGTTCTCTCAATCAGAAGACGGCAGCCTTGTTTCAAAATCACTTGCTGTCGTTGTTATCGGTGGACTGACAGGTGCAACCATTTTAACGCTTGTCATCGTCCCGGTCTTCTACGAGCTTCTTCATTTCAGAAAATCAAAACGCCAGCGCGTGAAGATGTCCCAGCAAGATAGCTTCCCACTGAGTCAGGATGCGTAATGAAGCAGGAAAAGAGAGTGTCCCATTTACATATGGGACACTTTCTTTTTTTTGAGTGGATGGAAGGCTAAAAATGGATGCCGCCAGATTATTTAGCTCAGCCGCCAAATTATTCGGCTCAGGCGCCAGATTAATGGCTTCAGCCGCCAGATTAATCGGCTCAGGCGCCAGATTAATTACTTCAGGCGCCAAATTATTCAACCCAGGCGCCAGTTCTGCAGGGGTTGTCCTATAAGCATACACTACCATTAAATGTCTTAGCTAATGACACCAAAAAACCTGCCGCAGCAGGTTTTTTTAGTTCTTAAGTTTGGACAGCAGGCGGAGCATTTCAAGATACAGCCAGACGAGTGTAAGCATTAACCCAAATCCCGCGTACCATTCCATATATTTTGGCGCTCTTTGTTCAACGCCTCTTTCAATAAAATCAAAATCAAGCACAAGATTGAGAGCGGCTACGCCGACAATGACCAGGCTGATGATAATGCCGACTACACCGGTTTCATGAATAAAAGGCACATGAAGCCCGAAAAAGCGAAGAACAAAATCAATCAGGTAAACGATGGCAATCCCCAGAGTGGCTGACATGACGCCAAGCCTGAAATTTTTCGTGACTTTGATCAAGCCCAATTTGTATACTATCAAAAGCCCAAAGAGCACGCTGAATGTGAGTAAAACTGCTTGCGTGGTAATGCCTGAAAACTTTGCCTCATACATGGCACTTATGCCGCCAAGAGCCAGACCTTCCAGCATCGCATACAGCGGTGCTAAAAAGGGTGATGCCTTTGGAACAAAAATGGTGATCAGCGAAACAATGAAAGCTCCGATGACTCCTGCGAGCAGAAGCGGAGCCACCTGTTTTCCATCAAAATATTGATTCCACGTGTAAAAGGCAGTCGCACATAATAAGACGAGCAGGATGAACGTTTTATTAACCGTCCCCTGAAGTGTCATCGGATGCTCGATTCCTTGGCCTTTTAGCTTTGAAAACGTTGATTCTTTTAAACTAGGATTAGAACTCCTCATCACGTAACCTCCTTATTACTAAACTATACTATAGTTAAACCCTTCTTATGAAAAGAAAGGCTGTTTGGGGGCTGTGTTATGGCTTTTTTGAGGAAAACTATGCAATTAGACAGCGATAAGGGTCATTTTTTTGAAAAAATGATATTGAGTAAATTCTGCTAGGCCGAACCGGAAAATCGGGGGTTTTTTAGCTTCTTCAAGCTGTTATGTGTGGATTGAAGGTGCTAAAGCTGTCCATTTTATCTGCAAAGTGGTTGACTCAGATTTTTTATTTTCAATTTTACAAGTTAATTGTTCAAAAATGCCGATTTATGTTCAAAAAATTGATTTTACGTTCAAAATCCCCTCATTTTTGTTCAAAACGTTTATACGCGACGATATGCGACATGATTCGACGCATTTAGTTCTAAGGGGAGGGGGAGTATTTACAATACTAGTTTATGACTAAAAATTGTCGAACGATTCCGCCCAAAACCGCCAACGTCCTGTGCTAAAATTTACCCAACACCTCTTTTTTCTACATTAAAAAACTTCAATTCCACCCATTCTACGATTCAAATTTAGCGAAAAAATATCTTAGACTTTCATAATATGAAATTATCTCATTGAGTTTAGAAAGCGCTTTCATCTATAGTGTGGACAGGCTATAGAAAATGAAGGAGGAAGTGCTATGGGAATCCGAACGGGAGCTCAGTATATCGACGGGTTAAAGTCCCGTCAGCCTGAGATTTGGCTGGAGGGCAGGAAAGTGACGGATATTGTCAACGAGCCTGTTTTGCGCCAGCCAATCCTGGAGATCGCGAAGCTGTATGATATGCAGCATGATCCTGATCAGCAGGAAAAGATCACGCATGTTTGTGAAGAGACGGGCGAGCGTGTATCCAACGCGTTTCTCGTGCCGCGCAAGCTTGAGGACGTTATGGCAAGGCGCAGCTTGTTTGAAGCATATGCTAACGCTACGTACGGTCTGATGGGAAGAACACCGGACTTTTTGAACGTCGTGGTCACCGGGATGGCGAGCAACTCCTGGTTCCTGGACAAGTACAATCCGGAATGGTCCGTTAACATTCAAAATTACTACCGATACATCCGGGATAACGACTTGTTCCTTACGCATGCGATCATCAACCCGCAAAATGACCGAAGCAAAACATCGCATGAACAAAAAGATACATTCACTCACCTTGGAGCAGTGGAGGAGACGCCGGACGGCCTGCTTGTTCGGGGAGCGAAAATGCTTGCGACACTTGCTCCAATTACAGATGAAGTCATCGTGTATTCGTTCCCAGGCTTCAAACCGGGAGATGAGCGGTATGCACTGGCATTTGCGCTTCCGATTGATACACCGGGACTCCGCATCATCTGCCGTGAGCCGATGCAGGACGGCAAACGTTCACTGTTCGACCATCCGCTGGCTTCCCGTTTTGAGGAAATGGATGCACTCCTTGTGTTCAATGATGTGCTTGTTCCTTGGGACCGTGTGTTTATCCACAATAACGTGGAAGCGGCGAACCTGCTTTATCCGAAAACAGGGATCGCCCAGCAGCCTGCACATCAGTCAGGCGTTCGTGGGCTCGCCAAGCTGTCGTTCGCTGTGGATGTCGCCTGCCGTTTAGCGGATTCCATCGGGGTTGATGTGTATTTGAACGTACAGAACGATCTTGGGGAACTCATTCAAAGCGTGGAAACGATTCGTGCCTTGCTGCGTGTTTCTGAATATGAATGTGAGGTTACGCCTTCTGGCGAGTACATGCCGGCGGCCGCTCCGCTGGAGACCATCCGCGGCTTGCTGCCAACCTTTTATCCGCGTGCCGTCGAAGTCATCCAGATCATTGGTGCCGGGGGATTGCTCATGTCACCGTCAGGCTATGATTTTGAAAATCCGGAGTTAAGAGAGGATATGGATCGTTACTATGTTGGACGTGAAGGCGTTTCGTCCATTGACCGTGTGCGCATCTTTAAACTCGCATGGGATCTGTCAGGAGAAGCGTTTGGACAGCGTGCACTGCAGTATGAACGTTATTACACGGGAGACCCGATCCGAAAGCGGGCCATCTTTTACAACAACCATAAACGCAAGAACGCATTCCCATTGGTGGACCAGGCTTTACATGAGGCAGACCGGGCCAGGGAAGCGGCAAAGGCTATCCATTCTGAAAAAGAGGAGGGGATCGCTGACGCTGATACAGTAATGCAATAAGAAATGGCCGGCAGCCCAGAGCTTACCGTTTTAAAGAAGCGAAGGGGGAAGAGATGTGATTGGATCTGTTCAGAAGATTGCTAGAATCTTGAACTGTTTTACGGATGAAGAACCGGTGCTGGGGAACCTCGACATTGCTACAAAGCTTGATTTAAACCCGAGTTCTGTCCACCATCTGCTGCATACCCTGTGCCAGGAAGGCATGCTCATCAAGGACAGCCAAAAAAAATACAGGCTAGGATGGAAGCTGCTCGAATGGGGCAACCGGGTCATGTATCAGAAGGAAATGCTGAGCGGAGCTTTCCCAATTGTGGAAGGGCTCATCCGCCGTTTTAACGGGGCGGTTCATATTGGCATGTTTGATCAAGGAGAGGTCGTGTTCGTTCTGAAAGCCAGCCCTAAAGAAAGCCAGGAAATTCCGACGTATGTCGGTTCAAGAAAGCCTGCCTACTGCACGAGCTCAGGAAAGATTCTATTATCCTCAAACCCTCCCATGGTGAAGGTCACAGTGGAGAAGGGGCTTGTGCAGCGGGCTCCGAATACCATCACATGTGCAGCTCAGCTGCAAACCGAGCTTCAGGAAGTGAAAAAGCGCGGCTATTCCGTGAGCGATAACGAAAATGAACTTGGTTTGTACGGGGTGGCTGCCCCCATCCGCTCCTACTCCGGCCATACCATTGCGTCACTGAACATTGTAGGGGAGCCATTTTATATGCAGGGCCGCGACAGCAAAGGGATTCTGGAGCATCTACTGCTCACGGCTAACACTCTATCAAAAGAGCTTGGATATATCGAAGTCTAGTATTTCTATTAAAAATTCGGGAGGAATACCAAATGACAAAGACGGCTGAACGACTGTTTTCATTTAATCTGCTTAAATGGATCGAGGAAAATAAGGATGCGTTAAAACCGCCTGTGAACAACAAAGTGCTCTGGCAGGATTCTGAGTTCATCTGCATGATTATCGGCGGACCGAACCGCCGGCGTGATTTTCACGTCGACCCTTCAGACGAGTTCTTTTACCAGATCAAAGGCGACTGTTATGTCGAGTGCATTACGGAAGACGGGGCAAGAAAGGTCGTTACAGTAAAAGAAGGTGAAGTGTTCATGCTGCCTGCGATGGTTCCACATTCTCCTCACCGTGTAGCGGACACGTACGGACTCGTCATCGAGCGCAAGCGTGCAGAAGGAGAACTAGAGGATTTCGTCTGGTTCTGTGATGAGTGCAACCATGAGATGCACCGGGTGACCGTACAGCTGAACGATATTGAAAAACAAGTGAAAGAAGCAATCCATAGCTTTAATTCAGATGCGGAAGTCCGCTTGTGCAAGAATTGCGGCCACCACATGCCGGAAAACGTGGAGGAATGGAAGTGCGAATAGATTTTCACACCCATATCATTCCAGAGAGCTTTCCGGATTTTACGGAAAAATACGGCGGAGAGCGCTGGCCGGTGCTGAACCGGACGTGTGCGTGTGGTGCGTCCATCATGGTGGGTGGCAAAAATTTCCGGGATGTGACGGACCAGGTATGGTCGCCGGAAAAACGAATTCAGGACATGGACCGGGAAGGCGTTGATATTCAGGTGCTGTCCCCGATTCCGGTCACGTTCTCGTACTGGGCGAATCCGGAAGCCGCAACCGAGATGGCAAAGATTCAGAACGATTTTATTGCAGAAACGGTCGCAAAGCATCCGGACCGTTTTGTCGGCTTAGGGACGGTTCCGATGCAGGAGAGTGTAACTGCCGTCCGGGAGATGGAACGCTGCATCAATGAACTTGGGCTGCATGGCATTGAGATCGGAACGAACGTCAACGGCAAGAACTTGGATGATCCGTCATTCCTGCCATTTTTTGAGATGGCAGAAAAATGGGAAGTGCCAATCTTCATCCACCCGTGGGAGACGCTCGGACGGGATCGGATGCCGAACCATAACTTCATGTATACGGTAGGCATGCCGAGTGAGACGGCGCTTGCAGCGGCCTCGCTCATCTGGAGCGGCATTATGGAGAAGCATCCGCGTCTGAAGATCTGTTTTGCGCATGGAGGCGGTTCGTTTCCTTACCTCATTCCAAGACTGGATCAAGGCTGGAACGTCTGGCCGCATCTCAGGCTGACGACTCATCCGCCGAGCCATTATGCCAAACAGTTTTATTTTGATTCGTTAAACTACGATCCGCTGAACATCAAATATATGATGGAGCGGTTTGGCTTCGAGAAAATTTTCATGGGTTCGGATTATCCGTTTTTGCTGCGTGAAATCAATCCTGGCAAGGTGATCAATGAAACGCTAGAGTTAACGGCTGAGCAGAAACGCGGCATGCTTGGTGAGAATGCAGCACGGTTTTTAAATTTGGAACTCGGGAAACGGGGTGCAGTCCTTGCAAACAGTGCAAAATCCGGAGAGTAAGCTGGAGGAGCTCGGGCTAACCCTCGCTCCTGTCCGGATGGCAGTCGGAAACTATGTGAGCTGTGTAAGAACCGGAAGCCTTCTTTTTACATCCGGTCAGGGTGTTGATCAATATCATGGCAAACTGGGCCGGGAACTAACGATTGAAGAAGGATATTTGGCCGCCCAGCAGTCGATGCTGAATCTTCTCAGTGTCGTGAAGCAGGAGCTTGGTGAGTTGAGCAGGGTGAAGCGTGTCGTGAAGATACTTGGCATGGTGAACTGTACAGAGGATTTTACCGCGACTCCCCAAGTGATGAACGGGGCGTCGGATCTGCTCGTTCAAGTGTTTGGCGAAAAAGGAAAACACGCGCGTTCAGCCGTCGGGATGGCACAGCTTCCGAACAATACGGCGATTGAGATCGAGATGATTCTGGAGATCGAAGAGTAAGGAGGTTCACACATGACAAAAGAAATGACGGCTGATAAAAAAACACTGAAAGACGCGCTTCTTTTTATTGACGGCGAGTACGTAGAGGCCCGTTCCGGCAGCACGTTCGACTCCATCAATCCGGCGACCAATGAAAAGCTCGCAGCTGTTGCGAACGGAAGTCCGGAAGATGCGGAGCGTGCGATCGAATCGGCCAAGAAAGCTTTTGACAGCGGTGTTTGGAGCAGGATGCCGGTAGAGGAACGCTCTGATATTCTATGCCGGATGTCCGGCCTGATCATGGAGAACGTGGACGAGCTCGCGATGGTCGAAACGCTTGATGTTGGCAAGCCAATCAAAGAAAGCCGTGGATTTGATATTCCGCGGGCCGCTTCCAACTTCCGCTTTTTTGCCGAGATGTCCAAATACATGGTTCACGAGCATTACGACAAGCACAATATCATGTCCTACGCTAAATATGCTCCGGCCGGGGTTACGAGCCTCATCATCCCGTGGAACCTTCCGTTCATGCAGATGACGTGGAAAGCGTCGGCCGCTCTTGCAGCAGGCAATACGGTCGTTGTAAAGCCGGCATCCTATACACCGCTTAGTGCGGTCATGCTCGGCGAGATTGCGAACGAAGCCGGGCTGCCGCCGGGAGTATTGAACATAATTACCGGTCCGGGCAGCACGATGGGCACGGCGATGACAACCAATCCGTCAGTCCGCAGGATCTCATTTGTGGGTGAATCGAATACAGGCAAAACGATCATGCGCAATGCGGCGGAAAACCTGATCCCTGTTTCATTGGAGCTTGGCGGAAAATCAGCGAATATCGTGTTTGAAGATGCCGACCTGGATGAAGCGGTACAAGGATCACTTGATGCGATCTACCGCAACCAGGGGGAGATCTGCTTAGCGGGGTCGCGCCTGTTATTGCAGGAAAGCATCTATGATCAGTTTTTGGAAAAGTTTACGGCGGCTGTTCAGAAAATTAAAGTCGGCGATCCGACCGATGAAACGACAGATATGGGCGCAGTTGTCTCAAAGAGCCATCTCGAAACGGTACATAACTATGTAGAGATCGGGCTAACTGAGGGGGCGAAGCTGGCATGCGGCGGCAAGCAGGTTAAAGGGCTGGAGCATGGTAACTTTTACGAGCCGACCGTCCTTTATGATGTGGACAACAGCATGCGGGTCGCCCAGGAAGAGATTTTCGGTCCGGTTCTTGTGGTTATTCCATTTAAAACCGAAGAAGACGCCATTCGGATCGCCAATGATTCAATGTACGGCCTTGCAGGAGTCGTCTGGACGAACGATATCCGCCGGGCACAGCGGGTGACAGCAGGTGTGGATTCAGGACTGCTCTGGATCAATTGCTGGTATATTCGTGACCTAAGAACGCCTTTTGGCGGCTCGAAAGCAAGCGGGATCGGGCGTGAAGGCGGCCGGCACAGCTTCGAATTTTATACCGAGGCAAAAACGATCACGATGAAATTATAAGGCTGTTTCAGCAGCTTCTGTTGCTCTTGGAAGTGGTTGATCTCCGTTCCAGGATGCTCGCTTTCCGCGGGGCGTGCGGTGAGCCTGTAGTCTCACCTGTCACGCTACTCCCGCAGGAGTCTCGCACCTTCCACTCCAATCAACTTGGCAATGAAGCTAATTAAACAAAAGCCTTCATAATTTTTTAGAAAAAAGCTAAGAGACGAAAGGTGCTAAATGCCTTTCGTTCCTTATTTTAAAGAGAAGGGATGAAGCATTCATGCAAAAAGTAATTGATCAGCTCGCCGGGGAACTGCTCGAGGCTGAACGCACGACCGTGCCGGTGGCTCCACTGACGGAACGCTTTGAGAACCTTACCGTGGAGGACGCCTATCAGATTCAGCTTGCGATCGCCAAAAGCAAGACAGTAGAAGGCCGAAAAGTGATCGGGAAGAAGGTCGGCCTGACGAGCAAAGCAATGCAGAACATGCTCGGTGTGACAGAACCGGATTATGGCCACTTGTTTGATGATATGGCTGTGAAAAATGGAGAAACCGTTAGAATTGACTCCATGATCAAACCGAGGGTCGAAGCAGAAATCGGCTTTGTGCTGCGAGAAGAGCTGTTTCAGCCCAACGTGACGTTTTTAGATGTACTTATGGCAACCGATTATGTTGTTCCAGCACTTGAGATCATCGACAGCCGCATCGCCGACTGGAAAATCAAGCTCGTGGATACGGTTGCAGACAACGGATCATCGGCAAAGGTCGTCCTCAGTGACAAGAAGAAAACCATTGATGAGGTTGATTTTAGAAGTGCCAGCATGGTTTTATTCAAAAATGAAGAGCTGATTGCAACCGGGGCCGGAGCGGCAGCACTTGGACACCCGGCCCACGCGGTCGCCTGGCTTGCCAACAAGCTTTACGAGTTCGGCATTCCGTTAAAAGCAAACGAGCTCATTCTGCCAGGTGCTTTATCGGCCGCCATTGACGTTTTGCCAGGAGATACAGTGACGGCAGAATTCGGTCCATTGGGCTGGGTTTCCGTCCATTTTGCATAAGAAAGGAGAAAGGCTATGGAGAAGGTAAAAGCAGCAATCATCGGTTCGGGGAACATCGGAACGGACCTCATGTACAAGCTTGCACGAAGTGAATGGCTTGAACTGACTGCTGTCATTGGTATTGATGCGGAATCAGATGGTTTGAAGCGGGCTAAAGATGCGGGGTACACCACGTTTGATAACGGAATTCAGGGGTTGTTGGAAAACCCTGAGCTTGCGGACATGGTTTTTGATGCAACGTCTGCCAAGGCTCATGTGCGCCATGCAGAAGTGCTGAAGGATCTGGGAAAGTTTGCAGTCGATCTCACTCCGGCAGCACGCGGACCGTTCGTATGCCCCGCGGTAAACCTTGGCAGTTATCTTGATGAATCAAATGTAAATATGATCACGTGCGGGGGACAGGCGACGATTCCTATCATTCACGCGATCAACCGGGTGGCAGATGTTGAGTACGGGGAAATCGTAGCGACGATCGCCAGCAAGAGCGCCGGACCTGGAACACGGGCCAACATTGATGAATTTACGATTACGACCCGCAGAGGGATTGAAGAGGCAGGCGGGGCGGACCACGGAAAAGCTTTGATTATCATGAACCCAGCCGATCCCCCGATTCTGATGAGAGACACGGTGTATTGTGAGGTTAAAAATATGGACAAAGAAGCAATCCGGCAGTCCATCTATGACATGGTTTCTCAAGTTCAAGCGTATGTGCCTGGCTATCTTTTAAAACAAGAGCCGTTGTTTGAAGACAACCGGGTCACTGTTTTTCTTGAGGTGGAAGGATCTGGAGATTATTTCCCTCCGTATGCCGGCAACCTTGATATCATGACGGCAGCTGCAGTCCGGGTCGCGGAGCAATACGCCAAACACCGGATGGAACAAGGAAAGTCGCCGGAAAGGATGGGTACCTATGAAACGAAATAGCGAAAAGCCCATAAAATTGACCGAAGTTTGCCTTCGTGACGGCAGCCATGTCATGAAGCACCAGTTCACGGCAGAACAGGTGTGGAAGGTAGCAAAAGCGCTGGATGAGGCTGGCATGCATTACATTGAGGTAAGCCATGGGGATGGACTCGGCGGTTCAACCCTGCAATACGGACGTTCTCTAGTGGATGAGATGACACTGATCGAAACGGCTGTAGAAGCATGTACTTCTTCAACGGTAGCGGTTCTCTTAATTCCTGGAATCGGTACGGTTCATGACTTGAAACAGGCTCGTGACCTAGGGGCAGGCCTCGTTCGTGTGGCGACTCATGTTACAGAGGCTGATGTTTCTGCTCAGCATATTCACCTGGCACGAGAGCTTAGGATGGAAGCCTTCGGATTTTTGATGATGGCTCACTCTGCTCCCGTCGAAAAGCTGATCGAACAGGCCAAGCTGATGGAAAGCTATGGCGCGCAGGCCGTGTATGTGACGGATTCCGCAGGTGCCCTGCTGCCTCACGAAGTCCGTGAACGAATCAGCGCTCTTCGCCAGTCGCTGGATATCGAGATCGGGTTTCATGCCCATAACAATCTCTCAGTCGCCGTGGCCAATACACTGGTGGCTATTGAAGAAGGAGCGACCCGGATTGATGGCAGTGTCCGCTGTCTGGGGGCAGGAGCGGGGAATACGCAGACAGAGGTATTGCTGGCTGTGCTTGACCGCCTCGGTCTTGATGTGGGGATCGATCTCTATAAAATGCAGGACCTCGCGGAGGAGATCGTAGCACCATTGCTGCCGCGTCCGCAGGAAATCAGTAAAGGCAGTCTTGTGATGGGGCATGCAGGTGTCTACTCGAGCTTCCTTCTGCACGCCGAACGGGCAGCTGCTCGCTTCGGACTGGATTCACGGGATATTTTAGTAGAGCTTGGCAATCGAAAGGCAGTCGGGGGACAGGAAGATATGATACTTGATGTAGCGGCCGAGCTGGCCAAGACCAAACAGGAGGTGTGATTCGTGACGGTAACAAAAAGAGGACAGGATGAAATGGTAGACTATCTTTTGGGCGCAGAACGCGATATCCGTGAAGTCATCAAGCTGACGGACCAGAATCCGGACCTTGCCATAGATGAAGCATATGATATCCAGCAGCGTCTAATTGAAAAAAAGATGGAACAGGGAGCACGAAGAGCGGGGATCAAGCTTGGCTTAACGAGCAAAGCGAAGCAGGAGATGATGGGTGTTCACGAGGCAATCTATGGTTATCTGCTCACGGATATGCTCGCGTACGAATGGGAGCCTGTTCGGTTCAACCAGCTTATTCATCCAAAGGCCGAGCCTGAAATCGCCTTTTTAATGGGTGAGGATCTGCAGGGAACGAACGTTACGGCTGAGGATGTACTGAAGGCTACCAAGTATATCGCACCTGCCATTGAAATCATCGACAGCCGTTATAAGGATTTTAAATTCACTCTCGTGGATGTGGTAGCGGATAACTGTTCATCCGCGAAATTTATTGCCGGCAGCAAGTGGATCTCCCCGAAAAAACTGAACCTTGCCCATATCGGGATGGTCATGTCCAAAAACGGTGAAGTAGCTACAACAGGAGCCGGAGCAGCCGTACTCGGGCATCCGGCAGCAGCTGTTGCCTGGTGTGTGAATAAGATGGGAGAAAGAAATGAAGGCCTTAAAAAAGGCGACATCGTCCTGAGCGGTGCTCTATCAGAAGCCATTGCCTTCGAGCCGGGTGATACGATCATCGCCACGTTCGACGAGCTCGGCAGCGTATCGTTCTCCTGTAAATAGAGATGCCGATCATTCAGGTGCAGATTATTAAAGGCCGGTCCGACGAGCAGATTCAGAACATGATTGCGAGTGTGACCGAATCGGCAGCAAGCACGCTGAACGTGAAGCCGGAGCAGGTCAGAGTGCTTGTTACTGAGGTTGAAGGGAAGCACTGGGCAGTTGGGGGAAAAGCGAAAGAGTAATAGATTAGCAGGGAGCCATTCAGCGGTGCTGGGTGGTTTTTTTATGTGGTGGGTTGGATCAGAAGGGCGCATTTATGAAAATGATGTGTTTTGCAAGTAAACCTTGTCGAACCGCAAGTAACAGCCTCGTTTCCGCAAGTAAAAAGTGTCGAACCGCAAGTAACGGTCCGCATAAGTACCGCTTGCAGGGGAGAGCTGTAGAACGACAAGAGGTCTATTAAGTAATGTCTAGTATTACTTAATATTTTATGAAAAGAAAAAGGAATATCGTATTTTAAGAGATATCTTAACCCTACTTGTTATATAACAGACTATGATATAATAGACTAAACTTTCTAATTATTTAAGCTGTGGAGGGGATCAATCGTTGAATGTGCCAATGCTGTTGCCTCAATTTCTTGATCGTGCGGTAAAGTTGTATGGAAAGAAAGCTGCGATAATCGGTGAAAAGCAAACCTATACATACAGTGAAGTGAATAACCGGGTCAACCAGCTTTCACGTGGGCTAATTGAAACTGGAGTTGGAAAAGGAGATCGTGTCGCTTATCTAGCTCCAAACACGTCCGAGATGTATGAAGGATTTTACGGCGTGCTGCAGCTTGGGGCTGTTATGGTACCGCTCAACACAAGGCTAAAGCCGGAAGATTATTTATACATACTGAATCACAGCGGATCAAAAGTACTCTTTGTTGACCATGAACTGGTGAACCAAATCGAGCCAATTCGAGAACAGTTAACGACGGTTGAAGCCATTATAGTGCATGGTCTTGAACGGGCAGGGAACGGTTTAATTCCCTATGAAAACTGGCTGGATCAGTTCGACACAGCACCTGTTGAACGTCCGGAGATGGATGAGAATGACTTGGCGACGCTTTTGTATACGAGCGGGACGACCGGCAAGCCGAAAGGGGTTATGCTGTCACATCGGAGCAATTTTTTGCATGCGCTTACATCTATGCATCATCTGCGGGTTTCCGATCGTGATGTCCTGCTTCATGTGCTTCCGATGTTCCATGTGAATGGCTGGGGCTCGCCTTTTTACTTTACGGCGAACGGAGCGACACAGGTCTTCCTCAAAAAGGTAGTACCTGAAGAGATTTTTAGAAAAGTGAACGATCATGGAGTTTCGGTCATGCATATGGCTCCGACCGTCCTTAATGGACTTCTGCAGTATGCGGACAAGAAAGAGACCGTTAAAGAGGTTAGCAACCTCCGTATTGTCATTGCCGGTTCGGCACCCCCGCCAGCCTTCGTGAAGCGGGTTGAGGAAGAACTGCAGTGGGAGTTTATCCAGGTGTACGGCATGACGGAAGCCTCGCCGCTCATTACGACGTCCATCATCCGGGACACACAGGATCATTTGACGAATGATGAGAAATACCGATTGAAATCGAAAGCGGGATACGAATTTATTGGTAGTGAAGTGAAGGTCGTCAATGAGGACGGAGACGAAGTAGCCCATGACAGCCATGAAATCGGCGAGATTGTTGTGCGCAGCAACACTGTTATGGAAGGGTACTGGAACAACCCGGAGGAAACGAACCATGTCCTCCAAAACGGCTGGTACCATACGGGAGATATGGCGGTGGTCGATGAGGAAGGCAATATTGAGATTGCCGACCGGAAAAAAGACATCATCATTTCTGGCGGGGAAAACATCTCCTCCATCGAAGTCGAGGGTGTGCTGTATGATCACCCCGCTGTTCTGGAAGCAGCCGTTATCGCAGTCCCTCATGATAAATGGGGAGAAACACCGCAAGCCATCGTCGTGCTCCGGGAAGGTCACGAGGCTAGTGAGGACGAGCTGATCACGTTTGCCCGCAGCCGGCTTGCACACTTTAAGGCGCCGACCATTATCGTTTTCGTGGAAGAATTGCCGAAGACCGGCTCCGGAAAGATCCAAAAGGTGCATTTGAGGAAAGCCTACTGGAAGAACCAAGGGCGGCTTGTTAACTAGCGGGCTCTGACCGTGGCTGGTTATAAATACAAATGGTGTATTTCTCTGAAAATATGTATAATGGCACTTTAAGCGTTTAAAGCGTTTCATGGTAAACAATGCTAGATGGAAGGCAGGGGCAGCATGGAAAAAGATCATCAGGATTTGAAAAAGGGGTTATTGCCTCGTCATGTTCAATTCATCGCCTTGGCAGGGATGATTGGAACGGGGATTTTTAAAGGAAGCTCAGACACGCTCAGTTTAGCAGGGCCAAGTGTCGCATTGGCTTATTTATTAGGCGGGGCATTATTATTCATTGTTATGACGGCATTGGCGGAGATGGCCATTGTCTATCCAAATTTAAATGTTCAGAATCTCGTTCACAAAGCATTTGGACATCGGATTTCATTTATCGTTGGCTGGCTTTATTGGGTGCAGTGGGGGATCGTCACGATTGTTGAAATATTGGCTGCGGGAAGCTTTTTGAAATACTGGTTTTCCTCCACGCCGCTATGGCTGCTAGCTCTTTTCTGTGCCATCTTCATTATTGGAATCAATCTGTTTCAAGTAAAGTACTATGGTGAGATCGAGTTTTGGTTTGCGGGAATTAAAATCGTTGCGCTGACGGCCTTTATCATTTTAGGAGCCTGTATTTTGTTCGGTGTGATTCCGAGCTCGATTGATCAGCCATTAAATAATTACACTGCTCATGGCGGTTTCTTTCCTAACGGGATCGGCGGTATGCTCAGCGCGTTCTTAATCGTTATGTTCTCCTATGGCGGAGCCGAGCTGATCGGAGTTGCGGTAACCGAAACGAAGGATGCACAAAAGGTACTGCCGAAAGTGATCAAAGGCACTGTAGGGAGAGTTGTTATTTTTTATATTCTTCCGATTTTGATCATCTGTGGTCTGATGCCTTGGAATAAAGTATCTCTGGTTGAAAGTCCTTTCGTCCAGGTTTTCGATATTACAGGAATCCCTGGAGCCGGGCACATCATGAACTTTGTTCTTTTAACAGCTGTGCTATCAGCGGCAAACTCAGGGATCTATGCGACGTCAAGGACCCTGTTCTCAATGGCACAAAGCGGAGAAGCGCCTAAAAAATTTCTTAAAGTGTCCAAAAACGGTATTCCGATCAACGGTATCATCATTACGTCCATCTGTATTTTATTCGGTGTATATCTTGCATATAGGACACCGGAAAAGATTATTGGGTATATGATGTCGATTCCTGGATTCACGATCCTTCTCATCTGGATCGCCATTTGTCTGGCCCAGTTAAAGCTGCGCCGCCATTATGAGGAAAAGCCATTCTTCCAAGTGAGGGGTTTTCCTTTTACGACGATTCTCGGTGCGGTGCTATTATCCGTCATTTTTATTTTCTTCATCTTCAATAAAGATAACATTATCGGCACAACGGTCTGTCTCGTGATCGTGGCCGTGATCACTTTGCTGGCTTACTTGAGTAAAGTGCCAAAAAGAGATTCGATGGAATAGCGTTTTAGTAAGCTTTGGAAGTGGTTGATTTCCCATGTAGAAAAGAATTAAAAAAAGAAGCAGCTGGCCTTTTTGCTAGCTGCTTTTTCGTTTAGTCTGCTTCTTTTTGGCTCAAAAAGTAAAACATTCCCTGTGAAAAGAACAATAATCGCCAATGTTTTAATGTCGCCGCCGGCATTGGAAAATAAGATGCCCGCTCCTAAAACGATCGCAAATAATGCGAATCCCATGAAAAACTCACCACCACCAGCTTTTCCTTCCGTTATATCTTTGCAGCAGCGGATTGTCAGCGAATGTAGATACGAAGAGATTTATTTACCACGATATTTTTCCAATATTTGTTTATAATGAGAAGGGTAAGGGGGTTATCCCATGAAAAGAAAGCATTACTTATGGGGATTGATGATTGCCGTTCTTTTATTTGTTCTTCCACCGATTCTGGCTCCTTCCATCCATGATGGTTCTTCTCAAAAATCGGCGATACGAGAATACTTGGTCAATGAGGGCCATCCCTATCAAAGCTTCCTCGCCCGTATTACAAGCAATGGACAGGATAAAAAATACGGGGAAAGATATGAGGTTGCCTGGAACGATTTCAACAGTGAGACCGGAATGACCCCAATCATTTTCTATGTGAAGAAAAATGATAAGGGATATTATGTGGACTCTGCCGGAACGGGCCCTTGATCTAACCACAAAAAAGCAGCTGACACTCGTCAGCTGCTTGTCTCATACATTAACTTTTGCTTGGCTGTATACGCCATGTGGAAGTATTTGCTCGCTTTTTGGTCGTTCTCGGTGTTGTAGAACTCGGAGGCGAGCTTTTCCGCGTAGTCCTGGACAAATCCCCAGAGCTGGACGGATTGAAAGTATGGAATGGCAGCGGCTGCTGTTTGTTCCAATTGTTCAGCTGAGGAGGACTGGTTGTACTCGCTCAGGATGGAGAAATGGTGAATGTATTCCTCGTTTTGTGCATCTCTTGCTATTTTCAGTCCCTGAATAATCCAGTCGTCGGCAATGTCATGATTCCTGAGCTTGACGTGTTCCCGGGCAATCAGGAAGGTCGTTTTGTAGTCGGTTGCTTTGTCTTCAAACACCTCGGTGAGCTGGGCAATTGCTTTTTCCGAGAGGTTTTGTTCGGCATATAAAAGGCCCAGATTGTAGCGGATCTTAAGTTCGAACGGTTCTTTTTTCAAATTGTATACACGAAGAATGTCCAGGGCGGTTAGAAAATGATGCTCGGCTTCCCGGAACTGTTTTAATGATGTTGAGGCAAGGCCGATGATATTTTCGCAGCCGGCAAGTTTCACTTCATAGCCGGATTTGTCTTCAAAGTATTCTTTTGCCTTTATGGCGTGGCGGACGGCAAGCAGAGGCTGACGGGTGTGATAATAAAAGGTAGCGACTTTGTAGTTGAATTCTGCTTTTTCGATATCATCAGGAAACTGGTTTAACATCTTTTCGGCCAGCTGATAGTGCAGCTTGGCTTCGAGATAGTTTCCAGTATCGGTAGCATAGATGGCTTTGAAGAAGTGAAAGTAATAGGATAAGAAATCGTCTGTTTCTCTTTTTTTCCCCACATCCAGTTTGTTCAGGGTGTACCGCGCTTCCCAAAGGTCATTGACAAGGAGCTGGTACCTGAAGCTTAACAAAGAGTAGTAGATAAAGAGAGTCTGTGTAGGGTCCATTTCCATGGTTTCAATCTTTTCATCGATTTCCAGCTTTAATCTGCGGGATTCTACGAGGTTTTGGGAGAGAATTTCACGATACCAGCCGTTTAATAGTTGAATCATCTGTTCCGTGCTCGTCAGCTCTACTTCCATAACGTACGCCCACCTTTTAGCATAAATTTACAATTTAACACAATATTAGCATATCCGGTCTACCTAACGATTGAGTAAATTGTCGTAATTACCTGAAAACTTAAGGGTAACTTTTCTACTAATTTTTTACTATACAAGAGAGAATAGTTGGCAACCCATAAAAAAAGAGGAAAGGAGATTGCTCTCTTTCCCTCTCTGCTGTTTATGTGAATGTCTGGGAGTACAAATCTGCAGCCAGTTACCCATTTGTCGTAGAAAATGTCTTTCCGTGTTCCGCATTCGTTACCGCTGAATGATCCGCGATATAGCCGCCAATCAACAAAGCACCAGCCAACGCAATACCTACAAGAGCACTTGCCATTTTCTTCATATTGACACCCCTCAATATTTATTTTTTTCTATGTCTTTGTTTCTGCTGAAGTTTCTCGGGTGCAGGACTTCGAATAATAAAAGCTCCCGGCCTCCTTTTCCTTCAACAATATCTTACAATTTACAACAATAATAGCAAATATTAATAGTTTTGCATTGGGTAAAATGTCGCAATTTACACAATTTTCTTACATAACTTTTTTACTAATTTTTCCTTTCTTAATTTTATCAGTATTGATCGTTGAAAAAATGCTCTGAAAGATAGGCTCATAGTGGTATAGACAACCTGTCGGCAGAATAATACCCTTTAAATGACATCTTAGGGAAGGAAAGGAATGTGAAATGAGAGGAGGAAGGAAAATGAAAAAGCTAGTAGTCTGTATGCTGCTGGTTATACTCTTCGCCGGGCTCTCTGCTCCTTTAGCCGCCAGTGCGGCTGATCAGGGAAATGGGCACAAAGTCAATATCCGCGTGATGAGCTATAACCTTCACTACGGAAACAGCATGGGGAACGTGTATGATCTGAATGCTCAGGCTGAAGTGATCCGCCAGTCGGGTGCCGAGATCATCGGGCTGCAGGAAGTGGATGTTCATTGGAGCAGCCGGAGTTTGTTTGAAGACGATATTAAACTCCTTGCTGAAAAGCTTCAAATGAATTATTTTTTCGCACCAATCTATGATCTGCCGCCGCTGAATGCCGGAGAACCGAACCGCCAGTTTGGGGTCGCTGTTTTAAGCAAGTATCCCATTCTGAAGGCAGAGAACCGTGAGATCACAAGACTGTCTACGCAAGTTCCCAACCCGGTTCCAGCTCCTGCACCAGGTTTTGCCCAAACCTTGATCAATGTTAGAGGGATCAAGCTTCATGTCTATTCCACGCACCTCGATTACCGAGCGGATCCAGCCGTCCGGTCCATGCAAGTGAACGATATGCTCTCTATCTTTTCCGAGAGCTCCCGCCAAAAGATTTTATTCGGAGACATGAACGCCCAGCCGAATGCACCAGAACTAAAGCCGCTTTTCAGCACTCTCCAAGATACATGGAGAAGCGGGGAACCAGGGAGCACGTTTCCAGCGAACAAACCTTCATCCAAGATCGACTTCATTTTAACCTCACCGCGGATCGAATCAAGATCTTCGTTTATTACCGACACACTCGCTTCCGATCACCGTCCGATTATTGCGGACCTGACCATTCCGCGCAGATAAAACATTAAGGAGGGAGTAAAATGACGAGCAAGTTTATTCGAGCGTTGTTCATTATTATGGCCATTATGCTGGTCTTTCCTCAATCGTCACTCGCCGCTTCAAGCCCGGTGAAAAAGGAGAAGGATGATGCCTGGCTGAAGCGTATTGTGAAACACATGACGGTTGAAGAAAAGGCAGGCCAAGTGTTTATCATTCATGTGTATGGAAAAACAGCTGAGGATCCTGCGTATGAACAAATCAATATCAAGCAAAAACGAGGAGCGAAAAACTTCGCAGAAGCGATTGAGAAGTACCACTTGGGAGGCGTCATTTATTTTAACTGGACCGATAATATCGGGATGCCGGTGGATAAAGCTCAAGTAAACGCCCTGTCTAATGGCATTCAAAAAGCGGCGATGAAACAAAGGATTCCAATTCCGCTGTTCGTTTCCACTGACCAGGAAGGGGGAGTTGTGGCACGGGTGACGGAGCCAGGCACCGTTTTCCCTGGGAACATGGCGCTGGCTGCTGCTCAATCCACAGACTATGCCAGACAGTCGGCCAGCATCATGGGACTTGAGCTGAAAAGCCTCGGAATCAATCTGAACTTTGCTCCTGATCTGGATGTGAACGTGAATCCTAACAATCCGGTCATCGGTGTCCGTTCATTTTCTGAAAATCCGGATGTCGTCGCGCGTATGGGAGTCGCCCAGGTGAAGGGCTATCAGGAACAGAACATGATGGCGACCGCCAAGCATTTTCCGGGCCACGGTGACACAGATGTGGATTCACATTCTGGTCTTCCCATCATCAACCATGATCTGAAGACATTGAATGAAGTTGACCTCAAGCCGTTTAAGGCTGCTATTAAATCAGGCATCGATGCGATCATGTCCGGCCATCTTGTCGTTCCTGCGCTTGATGATTCCGGTATGCCGGCTACGTTATCGAAGCCAATCCTGACCGGCCTGCTTCGTGAAAAAATGAAATTCAAAGGGCTGATCATCACGGACAGCCTGGGTATGTCAGGTGCCAATATCGTACCGCCTGACCGCGTGCCGGTAGAAGCATTTAAAGCTGGGGCAGACATTCTCTTAAATCCGCCGGATGTGGACGTTGCGTATAATGGGCTGCTGAATGCGGTGAAGAGCGGAGAAATCTCTGAAAAACGTCTGGATCAGTCCGTGATTCGAATTCTAAAAGCCAAAATTAAACGCGGCTTGTTTCACCAGCCGTTAGTAGATCCAAGTGCGATCAACCAGATCGGACTTCTAGAGAATCTTCAGAAAGCGGAAAATATGACGGATCGCTCGATTACCCTGATCAAAAATGACAACCATACGCTGCCTTTAAAAGAGGGAAGCAAGGTGCTCGTGACCGGGCCGTCTCTCGGTAAGCCGGCAGAGCTGGCCGCAGCTTTGAACGAAAAAGGAATAGCGGCGAGCGGGTATGCGACCTCAGCCAGTCCGACTGCAGCCGAGCTGGCGAGTGCTGTGAACCAAGCGTCCAGCACGGATCTCGTGGTGGTTACCGCTTATACGGCTAACACGAACAGTGCTCAGCAGAAATTCGTAAAGGCCCTGCAAGCGGCGGGTAAACCAGTGGTGCTTGCCTCCTTGCGCAATCCGTACGACATTATTACCCTGCCGGACGTTACGTCCAATATCTTAACCTATGGAAATCAAAATGTATCTGTTAGGTCGCTTGCCAAAGCGCTTGTCGGCGAGATCAACCCGAGCGGAAAGCTGCCGGTTACGATTCCCGGGAAGTACGAGTTTGGGTTTGGGTTGAGTTACTAATTTTTTGAATCGAAAAGGCTGTTTTCGTAACCTTTGCTGCTTTTAGGAGTGGTTGATTTCTTGGACAGCCCTCTTTTCATTTAAACGGTCGTTTAATTTTTTGCAATATATCCTTCTACTTTATTGACTCCGCCACCGAACCAGCGTTTTCCGGTTCCAGTGTAGGTATAGCCGAAGCTGTCTTTTTGTTTGTAATGATTTACGGCTTTATCTAGGTCATGGAAGATCCGGTGCAGATAGAGCAGGGCTGTTCTGTCTTTAGAGGCTGCCACATCCTGCGCCAGGTCTTTGGCGTTCTGCAAATCCTTCTCTACGTTTTCATTTTTTACCTGGAGCGTTTCAATTCTGGATACGAGCTGGCGTGCATGTTCCTGCTGATCATTCCAGTTGATGTGGTTATCGGCATCAAAGCAAAGGGTCCTGTTGTAATATTGATGGTAAGAAGAAATGATCGTTGAGTAGGATTCAGCAGAGGCTTGTCCTGTCCCGGAGGCTTCCACCTGTTCGGTTACGGAAGTGGTTGAGATATAGTACCAGGCCGATCCAGCAATGGTGAACAATAGAAGGGCAAGGACAGTGAGTGTTTTCTTTTGCCTAACGAATATGCTCATGAAATCACTTCCTTTTATTTTCTAATTATTCCGAATATTATACCATAATTTGGGCGATAAAAGTATTTTTTCTTTGTAACTTCTGAAGTGCGGTGACGACTAATGAATTGTAAATCACAAATGATTTATAAAAAAATGAGAGTCTAAGGAGAGGGTCTTATTATGAAACCATGGAAAAAAGTTACGGCTTCAGTATTGACAGCATCAGCCTTGCTTATGGGAGCACCTTCAATTGCGGGAGCACAAGAAAAGCCCGATTATTCTATTTTTCAGCTGCCAAAATCAGGCGTGCTGAAAGCGGGAGACAGAGGAGAAAACGTTAAAGTTTTACAATGGGCGTTAAATAAAGTAGTGGCGGCCGGTTTGAAAACAGACGGAATCTACGGTTCAAAAACAAAAAATGCCGTTATTAAATTTCAAAAGAGTACTAAAAATTTAGTTGTCGATGGCATTTATGGGAAGAAAACACATGCTGCCCTTTCGGAAAAAATCAATTCCTCTGGTTTTCCGGAAATTGTTTTGAAGGAAGGCAGCAAGGGGGAAGCGGTCCGCATTCTCCAGAAAGCGCTAAATGAAATTGGGTCTGCTCTTACAGTTGACGGAATCTATGGCCCTAAAACAAAAGCAGCTGTTCTTACGTTTCAAAAGAAATACCCTGAGGTAAAGGATACGGGTGTATTTGATGCAGACACAAGAATCCTACTTGATAAAGTTCTGCATGACTGATTCCTGTTCACAGAAAAAGCTTGCCAGTCTCATTAGAGGCCTGCAAGCTTTTTGCTTGTTGTCCTATTTCGTCACTAATACCGGGCAGTTCGCTTCGGAAAGCACTCTTTGGCTGACGCTTCCGAGCACCAAACGCTTTAATCCGCTTAGGCCGCGGCTTCCCATGATGATCAGGTCGATGTTATTTGTGCTGGCATAGGCACAGATGGAGCGAGCTGCTTCTCCTTCGAGCAGTTCTGTTTTTACGTTGATAAAATCCTTCGGAACAGCGTCGCTCGCTTGAGCTAAAAGCTCTTCCCCATGACTTTTTTCCAGGGTGGCTGCCTGTCTGACTTCCTGTTCGATCGAATCTTGATAAGCCGCCATCGAATACCCTTCTCCATAAAGCGGGTAAGCAGGCTCATTCAAGACATGAGCCAGCGTTAATTCGCTGCCCATGCTATTTGCCAGCTCAATTCCGTATTCCAGCGCCTGTTTGCTTCCTTCCGATCCATCCATGGCCACGAGAATTTTTCCATACTTCATGATCATTCTCCTCCTTTTTTCAAGTGAAAATAGCAGCGAGAAGCACTAGAGTATGTTCTGTTCAATGGCTTAGTGTTAAAAGTAGTGTTTATACTTTTCAATAACCTAATGCTAGAGGTTTTAAACCCTTTTGCGAGGGGGGAAGTAGGTGGCGCCCGTAAATTTGGGAAACGCGCCTGTATTTTGTTCGAATGCGCCCGTAAATTTGTGGAACGCGCCCGTATTTTTCACGAACGCGCCAGAAAATCTCCCAAACGCGCCCGTATATGAAAAAGGGCATATTTTGGGCCACAGCAAAGAGTTAATTCAATTCCTTTTCCTTTTCCTTTTTCTCCAAGATCCATATTGCCATTTGCAGGGTAAGGGCATCCTTAAAATTCCTGGGGTCATACCCTGTTTCTTCTTTTATCTTATTGAGCCTGTAGATCAGCGTATTACGGTGAATGTGAAGGTGATCTGCCGTTTTCTGCATGTTGAGATGATGTTCAAAAAATACCTGCAGGGTTTCAATCAATGGACGCAATGATCGATGGAGCACGCGCTTAATGAGTCTTGTGCCGGCTGCTGTTTCCGTTTGATAGATGAGCGCTTTTGCTTCAAGCTCGGCAAACGAGACAACTTTCTGATGAACATCACTGATTTCAAGTGCAAGAGAACAATCTTCATATGATTGATTAAACATTTTAAGGTCCATAAAAAGCGTGCTGTAAGCCAACCGGAAAGTCAGTCTTAGAAAATTCAGCACCTGATCGATCGCCTCTACCTTCTTTTGGATCATTTCATCCCCGATGCCGGAAAGGACAATGCATAAGCGGTTGGTGTTCACAAAGCCAATCAGGCAGCTGGATGCACCAGCTGCTTTTTCAAGATGCTGAAGAATCATCGTATCGGAAAGAGAACGGTCCTCCAGCTGGATCACAACGGTATAAAAGGGAGGAGCAAGGCTGATGTGAAGGAGGCTTAGCCGGCGCTCGATATGTTCCATGGCGGGCACCTCTTTAAGCAGGTTTTCAATGATCATTTCCTTCGTTCGCTGCTGCCACTCCGCCTGTGTGGCCATGTAAGCCTGCGTGATCAGCAGTTCGGTTGTCATTTTTACCAGTCCCCCAAAGTCCCTCATTTCCTCTGGATCTCCAGTAATTCCGATCACACCGACAATTTTATGATCAAAAACAATCGGCAGGTTAATGCCGGATTGAGCTCCTTTCCATTTTCCTTTGTGATTAATCGGAATGGTAAAAGGCTGTTCGGTTCGCAATACCTCTAATGCACCTTCATGCATGTGATACAGGCGCGAAGAGTCACAGGAAGCGATAATGATTCCTTTATTGCTCATGATATTGACGTTTCGGTTTAGGCGGGCAGATGTTTCTTTTACAATCATCTCAGCCATCTCTGTTGTAAGCATTAGGGCCTCCATTGTTAGAATCCTACAAAAAAACAAAGTTATTAACCTGATATTATAGTTGTTTCGACCATAGATTTCTAATTTTCAGACAAGTATAATATAAAAAAACGGAAACTGAAAGCGTTTTCTCAGGAAGGGGTTCTAATGATGAAAATTGTGATCGCTCCCGATTCCTATAAAGGAAGCTTAACGGCGGTAGAGGCAGCGGAAGCCATAGAACAGGGAGTGAAGAAAGCCGATTCCACGATCCAGACCATTCTCGTGCCGGCAGCTGACGGGGGTGAAGGAACGATGGATACCTTGGTTGCTGCAACGGGTGGAAGGAAAAAAACGGTTCGGGTTACCGGTCCTCTTCACAGTGAGCTCAGTGCTGAATATGGCATATTGGGAGATCAAAAGACTTGTGTGATTGAGATGGCATCTGCCTCAGGCCTGTGCCTTGTTTCTCCTGAAGAGCTTAATCCTCTGACAGCGACCACATATGGCACGGGGCAATTGATCAAACAGGGGCTCGATGACGGTTTTCGTTCTTTTGTATTGGCGATCGGAGGATCCGCTACAAATGACGGCGGAGCGGGAATGCTGCAAGCTTTAGGTTTAAAGCTGCTGGATGAGAGCGGACAAAGTGTCCCGTTCGGAGGCGGTGAGCTTCATAACATAAAAGAAATAGACCTGTCCGGGTTCGACCCGAGAGTGAAAGAATGCACCTTTCTGATTGCCTCAGACGTGCAAAATCCGCTGGTCGGCAAGGAAGGCGCATCTGCTGTTTTCGGCCCGCAAAAGGGGGCGACAGAAGAGATGGTGAAACTACTCGATAAAAATATGGTCCACTGGGGAGATATGGTGGAGCAAGCGACAGGAATCAGGCTTCACGATATGCCCGGTGCCGGAGCAGCAGGCGGGATCGGCGGCGCGTTCCAGGCTTTCTTTCCGGCACAGATGAAAAGGGGAGTGGACGTTGTCACAGAGTATGCCGGTTTGCCGCAGGCTCTGGATGGAGCGGACCTCGTCATTACAGGTGAAGGAAGAGTTGATTTTCAGACCGCTTCAGGAAAAACGCCGATGGGTGTGGCACAGCGGGCCAAACAAAGCGGAGTTCCAACGATGATTCTTGCCGGTTCTGTCGGAGAAGGGATTGAAGTTCTCTATCAATACGGAGTGATCAGTATAACAAGTATGGTCCAGCAGCCATTAACACTAGAGGAGGCGATGCAGCGTGCGCCTCAATTACTGGAGTATAGTGCAGAACAGCTCGTAAGAACGTTTATACAGTGCAATAAAAAAACGGAAAGCGGGGTTTTACACTATGAAACTTAAACAAACGATTGAAAGAGTGCCAGGCGGATTAATGGTCGTGCCTTTATTGTTCGGTGCGTTGCTTAATACGGTGGATCAGCTTCATCTTCAACCTGTGATGAAATTTTTAAAATCACTTGGTGTGGCAAAGACACCCGAAGGCTATTACGAGTTTTTGAGGATTGGGGGATTCTCTCAGGAACTGTTTAAAGACAGTGCCCTTGTCTTGATTGCCCTCTTTCTCTTTTGCGCGGGCAGCCAGATGAATTTGCGTGTAGGAGGCGCCGCCCTAAAAAAAGGTGTGCTGCTCACTACTTCCAAGTATCTGACCGGGCTTGCTGTGGGATTGCTGTTCGGCTACTTCTTTGATCCAATGGATGGTTTGTTCGGCTTATCGACTCTGGCGATTATCGCGGCGATGACGAATGGAAACGGAGGAATGTATGCCGCGCTCACGGGCCAGTACGGCAACCGTTCTGACGTTGGGGCAGTAGCAGTGCTCTCCTTGAACGACGGACCTTTTTTCACGTTAATGTCATTGGGCCTTTTGGGATCCAGCTTTCCGATCATTGCTTTCATTGCTGTTCTCTTGCCGATCGCGATTGGGATGATTCTCGGAAATTTGGACGAAGATATTCGCGATTTTCTCAAGGCGGGAGAAATTCTGCCTGTTCCGTTCTTTGCCTTCGCACTCGGAGCCGGTATGAACCTGGCGAGTTTCTTTAACCCTTCAGTCGTTACTGCAGGTCTTACAATAGGAATTCTAACGACAGTTCTTACTGGATTCACTGGCATTCTCGTGTTTAAATTATTCAGGGAAAAAAGCTATATCGCACCGGTATCCGAAGCTTCCACAGCAGGGAACGCAGCCGGTACGCCTGCAGCCATAGCTGCTGCGGCGTCCGTTGCCGCAGGGTCGGGAATGATGAGTGCCGCTGAAGCACAGTCCTACCAGGATATTGTGAACATCGCCACCGCACAGATCTCGATTGCCACCCTAACAACGGCTCTATTATGCCCGATCGCAGTCATTTTGGTGGACAAGTATCAAAGAAGAAAAGGAATCAATGGCCGGCTAGAGAAGTTTGAGCTGGAGAGCGGCTCGAGCCAGGAAGAACGTGTTCCTTCAACTACTGTCTGATACAGAACATTCCTATACAAAAGGAGAGAGCGTAAATGGAATCGACCTTGTTATATGGAAAAGAAGGGCTGACGCTTCGTTTGCCTGATTCCGCTTTTATCGTGGAGCCAAACAATTTGCCGGGACTTGAAAATGATGAGCAGGCTTTAATGGAGGCACTGCGGCATCCGATCGGTACACCTCCATTAAAGGAGATGGTAAAAGCATCAGATAAAGTGGCGATTGTCATCAGCGACATTACGAGGCCAACTCCGAATGACAAGCTTGTTCCTTTGCTGATCAGGGAACTGGAGCATGTGCCGCTTGAGAACTTTGTCATTATTAACGGAACAGGAACGCACAGGGACCAGACGAGGGAAGAATTTGTTCAGATGCTTGGAGAATGGGTCGTGGATAATGTCAGAATCATCAACAACCAATGCCATGATAAAGACTCTCTTGTAAATTTGGGAAGAAGCCAGTTCGGTTGTGATGTGTATTTGAACAAGGAGTATGCGGAAGCTGATTTCCGCATCGTTACAGGCTTTATTGAACCACACTTTTTTGCCGGTTTTTCAGGCGGTCCTAAAGGGATCATGCCTGGCATTGCCGGGATCGAGACCATCATGACGTTCCATAATGCAAGGATGATCGGGGACCCGCGTTCCACATGGGGAAACATGGAGGACAATCCAGTTCAGGAGATGACACGGGAAATCAACCGCATGTGCAAACCGCATTTCATGCTGAACGTGACGTTAAACCGGGAGAAGGAAATCACGAATGTGTTCGCCGGTGAGCTGTATGAAGCGCATGACCAGGGGTGTGCGTTTGCAAAAGAGCATGCCATGATCCAATGCGAAGAACGGTTTGATGTCGTCATTACCTCCAATTCCGGCTATCCGCTTGACCAAAATCTGTATCAGGCTGTGAAGGGGATGAGTGCTGCCCATAAGATTGTAAAAGAAGGCGGCACGATCATTATTGCTTCAGAGTGTTCAGACGGATTGCCGGATCATGGAAACTATTCGAAGATCTTTCAGTTTGCCCAAACGCCTCAAGCACTGCTGGAGCTGATCAATGATCCGGAGTTTAAGATGTTTGATCAATGGCAGGTGCAAAAACAGGCGGTGACCCAGGTATGGGCGGATGTGTATGTCTATTCAAAACTCTCAGATGAACAGGTTAAAGGGGCTATTCTTAAGCCTACCCATGATATCGAAGGGACGCTTGAAGAGCTGAAGGAGAAGTACGGGCAGGATATGACTGTTGCGGTATTGCCGCTCGGTCCGCTTACCATTCCCTATGTAGAAGAACGGAGGGATCCAATTGCTGCAGGCTAAGTATGAGAAACTGCAAGAGATTCTAACCGGGATGAAGACAGTTGTTGTTGCTTTTTCAGGAGGGGTCGACAGTACCTTCCTGCTGAAAGTGGCTCTTGATACACTTGGCACGGAAAACGTGCTTGCGGTGACCGCCGACAGTGAAACCTATCCGTTTGAGGAGCTGGAGGAGGCCAAGCGTTTTGCCGCCATTCTCGGTGCCAGGCACCAGGTCATTGAAACGTCAGAACTGAGCATTCCAGGCTACTCTGAGAATACCTCCAATCGCTGTTACTTTTGTAAAAAGAGCCTGTTTGAGCATTTGATACCGATCATGCATGAGCATGGCTATGCGAATATAGTGTTCGGTCTTATTGCCGATGATATGGGAGAACACCGGCCGGGCACAAAAGCAGCAAGAGAATATAACGTACGGGGACCGATTCAGGAAGCGGACCTGTATAAGAGCGAAATCCGTGAGCTTTCTCAAGAGATGGGTCTGCCCACCTGGGATAAGCCTTCTTTCGCCTGTCTTTCATCACGGATTGCATATGGCGAAGAGATTACGATGGAAAAACTCCGCAAGATCGACCGTTCAGAGCAGGCTATCCGTGCGCTTGGCATCCGCCAGGTGAGAGTGCGTACTCATGGCGACATGGCACGGATCGAAGTGGAGCCTCATGAGATGCAGCGGCTTCTTCAGCATCATGAGGAGATTACCTCCAAGCTGCAGGAGTTCGGCTATTCCTATGTGACGATGGATCTTACCGGCTATAAGAGCGGAAGCATGAACAAAGTCCTTGCCGAAACAAAAACGACGTGAGGAGAGGCGAATGGGATGAAAAAGTTTGAAGACTTAGGCTTCAGTAAAGTGGATCTGGATCGGGAGACGCGGACAGGCTATCCGGAAGTGATCTATGGAGAAGGAAAAACAGCGGAACAGATCCGTCAGATCATGGAACCGCTCATTGAGACCCATGGCAAGGTAATGGTGACGAGGCTTTCAGAAGAAAAAGCAGAAATCTTGACTGAGGCCTACCCTGATGCGCGTTATCATGCCATCTCACGTATTTTGCTCTATGGTTCACCGAGGGAAAAATACGGCGGTGATGTGATGGTTCTATGCGCCGGAACATCGGATCTTCCTGTTGCTGAAGAAGCGGCAGTCACGGCGGACTGGATGGGCTGCAAGGTTAACCGCCTGTATGATGTCGGAGTCGCAGGTATTGACCGTCTGCTTGCTTATCGGGAGGAAATTAAAAAGGCCAGTGTGCTTATTGTCGTGGCGGGCATGGAAGGAGCGTTGCCCAGTGTTGTAGGCGGTATGGTTCAGCGGCCTGTTATTGCTGTTCCGACTTCTGTCGGCTATGGCGCTCATCTGCAAGGACTGACACCGCTTCTCGCCATGCTGACTTCCTGCGCTTCAGGGATGAGTGTCGTCAATATCGATAACGGATTCGGGGCTGCCTACCAAGCTGCGCTGATTCTTAAACTTGCCACAGAGGGGGTTCATCATGAAACAGCTCTATCTTGATTGCCAGTATGGGATTTCGGGTGATATGACCTTGTCTGCGCTCATTGACCTGGGGGCAGATCTTGCTTATATTACCGGGCATCTAAAGAGCTTGCCGATCGATCCGTTTTCTATGGCGGTCAAGCGGGTCAATAAGAGGGGCATCTCCTCCAACCTGCTGGACCTTCAATTTGCGGAAGCTGAATTGGCGGCTGTAGGGGCACAAGCTGATACAGACCATCACCATGAACACGATCATGAACATGAAGAAGAGGGCCATTCCCACCAACATGCCCACTCTCATCATGAGCACCACCATTCCCATCATCACGTACATAATCACCATCACCATCATCATGACCATGAACATCGCAAGGCATCCACCATTTTAGAGATGATTGAAACGAGTGATCTGCCTTTACGGGTAAAAGACAGGAGCAGAAGGGTCTTTGAAGTGATCGCCGAGGCAGAAGGAAAGATTCATGGGATGGATCCGAGAGAGGTTCATTTTCATGAAGTCGGTGCGATGGACTCTATTATTGATATTATTGGCGTGTGCCTTGCCCTTGAAAGTCTTGAGATTGATAGAATAACAGCCTCTCCGGTACCAACAGGCCACGGGAAAGTGAAGATGGCTCACGGTCTCTATCCGATTCCAGCTCCTGCCACTGCGGAAATCCTGAGAGGGGTTCCTCTTGAAGATTTCCATGTAAGAGGTGAATTAACGACACCTACTGGGGCTGGCTTTCTAAAGGCATTGGCGGATGATTATGGCTACATGCCAGCGCTTGCGATCGATAGGATCGGCTATGGCGCCGGCCGGAAAGACTTCGAACATCCGAACGTGCTTCGTGCTATTTTATTTGAGTTGCAGTTTGCTTGATTGCGGCTGAGACTACTTTTAACTAAAAGCTCAGTTAGTCAATGTAACAAAGCCAGACTAAAAATAGTAGGTTATCATTAGTTTTCAGAAAAATAAAAAAACGAATTGACATGCTTTGACACCATGTACTATGATATTCACAGAAATGAAAATAAAGAACAGAGTTTTATATTATAAAACAACTAAGGCATTGCACCCAGAGAAGAACGTCCAACGCACATTCATTAAGGGAGCAATGTCTTTTCTACGGCTAATAACAAGAACAGAGTTTTATAATGTAAAACAAAATCGGTTTCTCCATCTTTACATACAAAATTTTTTCGGCAAAGATGTTACCGCTTTCAAAACTAAACGAAAAGAAAGGGTGGACTCGATGAAATTGAAAAAAAGTTTAGGGATTTTAATGGGTACGGCTTTATTGTCATCTGTATTATTAACAGGCTGCGGCAGCCAGCCTTCGTCTTCCTCCTCTGGAGAAAAGACAAAGACGATCAAAATAGCCAACTATTTTGCTAAAGACCATCCTCAGAACGTAGCGCTGAGAGAAAAGTTCAAGCCGATGGTAGAAAAGGAATCGGGAGGTACGCTGAAGGTTCAGATCTATGACAACAGCACGCTTGGTGCTGAAAAGGAATTTTATGACGGGGTGCGAAACGGCACGATTGAAATGGGGATACCCGGTCTGATCATGCAGTCCGACATTGAGAAGATGGCAGTGCCTGAGTGGCCGTTTCTGTTTAAGGATTATGAGCATGTCAAGAAGGTGCTGAACGGGCCAATTGGCAAGGAACTTACTGAAGACCTGGAAAAGAAGCATGGAGTGAAGCCGCTGGCATGGAGCGCGAATGGATTCAGGATGTTCTCCAGTAACAAAACTCTTCAAAGTATGGATGATCTAAAGGGATTGAGGATGAGAATGCCAAACATCCCTAACTATATCAAGCTTGGGAAGCTGCTGGGAATGAATGTAACACCAATGCCGATTTCTGAAGTGTTTTCTGCTCTCGAACAAAAAGTGGTGGATGGCCAGGATAACCCGGTAGCTACTTTGCGGGCGTCCGGCTGGTATGAGGTTCAGAGTAATGTACTGGAATCCAAGCACATGTTCAGTCCGAATATTTACATCATCAACAGCAAGTTCTTCAATGGACTGTCCAAGAAACAGCAAAAAATCATTGAAAAAGCATCCAAAACCGCTGCTGATTATGAATTTGATCTGATGGAAAAAAGCTATGATGCTGATAAAAAGTTCCTGTCAGGGAAAAAGGTGAAATTTACAACACCTGATGCAGCATTTGAGAAGAAAATGGAAGATTCAGCAAAGCCAATGTACGACGGATTCTACAAGCAGTATGACTGGGCCGAGGATCTCGTTAAAAGGATAAAAGCTGAACAATAATACAGGCGGTAAATCGGGATGAAAGGTGGGAGAAGAAGATGGAGAAGGTCTCAAGGTTCTTGGAAAAAATGCTGAATATTTTTATGGCTGCAGCACTGGGGTTAATGGTCATTCTTGTATTTGGAAACGTGATATTGCGCTACCTTTTCAACTCAGGAATTACATGGTCAGAAGAGATGTCGCGTTACTTATTTGTCTGGCTGACATTTCTTGGAGCCATTGGTGCTTTTAAAAGCAAGGAGCACCTTGGGGTGGACATGCTGGTCAGGCGGCTGCCCAGGGGAGCAAAGAAAGCTGTCCTTGTGGTCAGTGATCTGCTTATGCTGTTTGTTCTCTTTCTGGTGATGGAAGGAAGCTGGAAGATGACCGTTATCAATATGGACAGTAAAGCACCTGCTACAGGCCTGCCGCTTTCGTTCGTTTATGGAACGGGGATTTTAGTCAGTTTAGCCATGGGGTTAATACTTATCAACAATCTGTATAAAGTTCTGTTCAACAAGCTAAAGGATGAAGATCTGATCTTAATCAGTGATTCAGAAGAATTGGTAGATTATCAGGAAGGCAATTTAGGAAAGGAGGAAAAACAAGCATGATTGGAGTGTTTATAGGGTCTCTCCTTGGAACGATGGCACTTGGTATGCCAATAGCGTTTGCTCTGCTGTTAAGCGGGGTTGCTCTTATGTTCTTTCTCGGTATCTTCGACAGTCAGATCATTGCGCAAAATTTAATCAACGGAGCAGACAATTTTCCATTGATGGCCATCCCATTTTTTATGCTGGCTGGTGAAGCCATGAATGCCGGCGGTCTCTCTCAGCGTATCGTCCAGATGGCCATGTCCATGGTTGGACATATCAGAGGCGGCCTTGGTTATGTAGCCATCATTGCGAGTGTCTTGTTTGCAAGTCTTTCTGGCTCCGCTGTAGCAGATACAGCTGCACTGGGAGCCATCTTGATCCCGATGATGGTGAAGAGCGGCTACGATATTAACCGTTCGAGCGGTCTTATTGCTTCTGGGGGGATCATTGCTCCGATTATCCCGCCGAGTATTGGCTTTATCATATTCGGGGTCACGAGCGGTGTCTCCATCACTAAACTTTTCATGGCTGGGATTGTACCTGGCGTGATGCTGGCAGTGGGGCTTTGTGTGTCATGGGCCATTGTTGCCCACAAGGATAAGGTGCAGGTTCAGCCTCGTAAATCCATGAAAGAGATTTTGATTTCTGTCAGAAAAGGGTTCTGGGCTCTTTTATTGCCGGTCATTATTATCGGCGGCCTGCGCGGAGGAATCTTCACACCGACTGAAGCGGCGGTAGTTGCGGCAGTTTATGCGCTGTTCGTCGGATTGGTGATCTACCGCGAACTGAAGGTGTCTGAGCTCTTTACCATCTTGGTAAGGGCGGCCAAGATGACGAGTGTTGTCATGTTTCTTGTGGCGGCAGCACTTGTATCCTCATGGCTGATTACGGTAGCCAATCTGCCTGCTCAAGTCATTGGACTGCTCGAGCCGCTTATGGGTCATCCCCTGCTCATTCTGCTCATGATCAACCTGTTAGTCATTCTGATCGGAACGGCTATGGATATGACACCAACGATTCTTATCCTTACCCCTGTTTTAATGCCTGTTATACAGCAAGCGGGAATTGACCCGGTTTATTTCGGAGTTCTGTTTATTATCAATAATGCCATCGGTCTCCTGACTCCTCCAGTGGGTACAGTATTGAACGTAGTATGCGGAATCAGCAAGATCAGTATGGAAGACATTATGAAAGGAATATGGCCGTTTCTCCTGGTGGAAGTGGTCGTGCTGATCCTGCTGATATTATTCCCGTCCCTTGTCATGGTTCCGCTTGGATGGTTTACCTGATAAATAAGGAGTGAAAGAGATGAGCAAGTTTAAAGTTGTGGTAACAGACTGGGAATATGATGATTTGCGGTTTGAAGAAGCCGTTTTTCATCAATATCCCGAAATAGAACTGATTGCGGCCCAGTGCCGTACAGAGGAAGAGGTCATTGAGGCCTGTTGGGATGCGGACGCATTGATCAATCAGTATGCTCCTCTCAGCAAAGCCGTTATTGAGAAGCTCGAAAAATGCAAAGTCATCACCCGTTATGGAGTGGGCGTCAACACGATTGATCTGGAAGCGGCAACAGCGAAGGGAATCTGTGTCGCAAATGTGCCGGATTATTGCATGGATGAAGTGGCTGACCACGCGCTGGCCCTTCTGCTTTCTGCGAAACGTAAAGTCGTAGTCGCCAACCAAAACGTGAAGAAGGGGCTGTGGGATTTTAAAGTCACCCAGCCGATCCACCGGCTGCGCGGGCAGGTGCTCGGACTTGTGGGATTCGGAAAAATCCCCCAAAGCCTCGCGGAAAAGGTCAAGCCTCTGGGGTTTAAGGTGGTGGCTTATGATCCGTATTATCCTGTGGAAGAAGCTGAGAAAAAAGGCGTACAGCTCGCAAGCCTTGAGGAACTATGCCGGATATCAGACGTCATCTCCGTGCATGCTCCATTGACCGAGGGAACAAGAGGAATGATCAATGCCTCACTGTTCTCTGTGATGAAAAGCACCGCCCTTCTGATCAACACTTCAAGGGGCCCGGTTGTGGATGAACAAGACTTAATTGATGCACTGGAATCAGGAAAAATCGGCGGGGCGGCTCTGGACGTTATTGAGGATGAACCGATTTCCGTCAGCCATCCGTTCCTCTCCATGGAGAATGTGATTATTACACCGCATGTCGCCTGGTATTCCGAGGAAGCGGCGAAGGAGATGAGAACAAAAGCTGCGCTCGGAGCAGTGGATGTGCTGATCTGCAAGGAATTTCCGAAATATCTTGTCAATGTTCAAGTCAAAGAGCAATCGCAGCTTAAGTCCAGTCAGCCTGAAAACCGTTATGTGATGAGTTAGCCAAATTATTCAAGGGGGAAAGAAAATGAAAAAATGGGTGAAAAAGCTGGCAATAGGGATTGTCATTCCGGGAATGTTGGTTCTAGGGGGCTGCGGTGCTTCCAAATCGGGAGGAACAGCTTCGGGTTCGGGGAAGAGCGGAATTCATCAGCGGACGATTAAAGCAGGAATCGGTTTAAATGAAGATCATCCAGAAGGACAAGGAATGATTAAGTTCAAAGAGCTTGTGGAGAAGAAGAGCGGAGGGAAAATGAAAGTCCAAAACTTCTTCAGTGCCACTCTCGGTGATGATCAGAAGATGACAGAAGCATTGCAGGGCGGGCTTCAGGAGGTTACGGTTCCTTCTACGTCTCCACTTGTTGGGATGATCAAGGAATACGGTATTTTTGATTTTCCTTTCGTATTTAATACCGAGAAAGAGGCTTATGCCGTCCTTGATGGAAAAGTGGGGCAAGAGCTTTTGAAAAAACTGCCTGAACACGGTCTGGTTGGACTCGGATACTGGGAGAATGGCTTCCGTAACCTGACGAACAGTAAACATCCGGTGAAAACCGCGGCAGACTTTAAAGGGCTGAAAATCAGAACGATGCAAAACGAGGTTCACCTGGATGCCTTTAAACAGCTGGGTGCCAATCCTTCACCAATGGCTTTTTCAGAAGTGTTTACGGCCTTGGAAGGTAAAACGGTAGATGGCCAGGAAAACCCGCTCGCAACCATTAAATCAAGCAAATACGATGAAGTTCAGTCTTACTTAAGCATGACAAAGCACGTCTACACACCGTTTGTTTTTCTCGTCAGCAAAAAATTCTGGGACGGGCTGTCTAAAGAAGAACAGAAGATTATGAAGGATTCTGCGGTGGAAGCCGGTAAATATCAGCGCGACTTAAACCGTAAAGAAAATGAAAAAGCGTTGAAAGATCTTGAAAAAGCAGGCATGAAGGTCAATGAAGTATCTGATGCTGAAAAAGAAAAGATGAAAGAAATCATTAAGCCGGTCACCGATAAATACGCCAAGAAGTTTGGGGAAGACCTGGTCAAACAAATGATGGATGAAGTAGACAAAGTAAGAAACCAATAAAGAGAAGCACCAATTGAGGAGGAAGATGGATGGAAATCATATCACAGCTTCTTCATGACATACCCTTGCCAAAGATGATGAAAGTAAAGCAGGTCTTCCATGCCCCTGTGCTGGAAGACACAGCGGAGGAGGTTCGGAAAACCCTTAAGGATACCGGCCTTTTATCGAGAATATCTCCGGGAGACCGGGTAGCCATTGCGGTAGGAAGCCGGGGAGTTGCTGACCTTCCCATCCTTGTCAGGGAGACAGCAGCGGCGGTCGAATCCGTTGGAGGCTCTCCATTCATTGTTCCTGCCATGGGAAGCCATGGCGGAGCGACCGCTGAAGGGCAGCAGGAGGTTCTCGAACAGCTTGGTGTAACGGAAGCGTCAACAGGTGCACCTATTCTGTCGAGCATGGAAGTCGTGCAGACCGGCACTCTGCCAAACGGACTTCCGGTGTATACCGATAAACATGCCTATGAAGCAGATAAGGTCATCGTCATTAACCGGATCAAGCCTCATACTGCGTTTCGCGGTCCTGTTGAAAGCGGACTGATGAAAATGATCACGATCGGCCTTGGAAAGCAAAAAGGAGCAGAAGCCGCCCATGCCTACAGTTTTAAACACATGGCCGAGCATGTTCCAGAGATGGCCAAGATCGTCCTCTCCAAGGTTCCTGTCATTTTTGGGCTTGGAACGATTGAAAATGCCTATGACCGTCCCGCCAAAATCGTGGCGGTTCCAGCCGAAGAACTCGAACAGACGGAGCCCGGACTCTTGCTCGAAGCCAAGCAGCTTATGCCAAAGATCATGTTTGATCCGATCGATGTGCTGATCGTCGACGAGATCGGAAAAGACATTTCGGGTGACGGAATGGATCCAAACATTACAGGAAGATATGCTACCCCGTATGCTTTTGGCGGACCTAAAGTGTCCAGGATCGCCGTACTCGGCCTGACAGAGAAGACGCATGGAAATGCAAACGGGATAGGCATGGCGGACATGACGACAAGAGCATTGGTTGACAGTATCCATTGGGAAAAAGGGTATGCCAATGCCTTAACGAGTACGGTGATCAACGTCATCAAAGTGCCGATGGTTCTCGAAAGTGAGGAAATGGCGATCAAAGCGGCCATTAAAACCTGCAATGCGTATGATCTTACAAAAGCCAGGGTCGTCCGCATTAAAAATACGCTTGAATTAGAGCATATCTGGATCTCGGAAAGCCTGATGGAGGAAGCGGAGGGACAAAAGGAAATAGAAGTGCTGTCTGAACCGGCGGCAATGAATATAGCTGGCGAAAAAGGGTGATATTACTCGCTGTTTACAGCATGATGGTTTTTTCCTATACAGTGAATCTGTTTTTGGACAGCGTCATGCTTGATGAAGTGACGGGTATTCTTGCCCTGTTTTCTCTCATTCTTTCCTTTCCCAAGGCGTCAGGCTTATACAAAATCACTGGAACGGTTTTCATGGTGATCGGCTTCTCTCTGTATCTCTATTTGCAGAAGCCGCTCCTTGAGCTTCCGCATTACATGAATTCAACGGTGGTCCTGCTCGTTATCTTTTATGTTCTTCCTTTTATCAACAGTATTATTATCGTCGGGCGGTACGATAAGAGTGTCAATAAACTGCTCAAGCGGCGCGTAGGCCATCTTGGGCAGCTCTATTACAGAAGCTCTCTTGCCAGTTTTCTGCTCGGCTCTTTTTTAAATATAGCGACCATCCCGCTCGTAGAATCGGTGCTGCGGCGCAATCTTCAGAAGGTAGAAGACCATGTCAGAGACCTTTTCATCAGCCGGGCGATGCTCAGGGGATATGCCCTTTGCCTGGCATGGAGCCCGATGGAAATCCTGGTTGCGATCAGTGTGGATATCACACACTCTGACTATGTTCACTTGCTGCCGTGGCTTTTCTTGTTTTCTACGATTCTCTTATTCGTTGACTGGCTGATCGGCTTGCGGTATCGGAAGTTCCGGGTGGAGCAGTCTGCAGCGGCTGAGGACGTGCCGCTGGATGCCAGGACCGCCAAAAAGGTAGCTGTCCTTCTTCTGTATCTGAGCGTATTTATTGCAGCGGTCATTTTGGCCAAGAGATGGCTGGGCGTGAATTTTCTCATGTCTGTCGCTCTCGTGATCCTTCCCTATTCCATCATCTGGGCGCTGCTGATTAAGAGGGCTAAATCGTATGCATCTTATAGTTTAAGAGAATGGCGGCGCAGGGCCGGGTCGCAGCAAAATTACATCGTTCTGTTTTTGGCGGCCGGTTTTTTAATCAGCACCTTGAAAGAAACACCTTTTCTGGACTATCTGCAGCAGCCTTTTGCTTCCGTGCAGCATATGCCCTTTTATATGTTCGTTATGATTCAGATCATTTTTCTGGGGCTCGCCATGATTGGATTTCATCCCCTCGTGACCATCAGCATTCTGGGTGAAGCCATTCAGCCTTTGTTAGGACAGGTTAACCCTTTGAGCTTTGCGATCGTCCTTATTACATCTGGGCTGTCTACCGTTATGGCAGGGCCATATAACATTACCGTTTCCTTAACCGGAAGTTTGTTAAATCAGAATCCCTATCGCATTACATTCTGGAACATTGGCTTTGCCTTTCTATACAGCAGTGTAGGCACAATAATAGCCTTGCTGCTGCTATGAAAATAGAGCAGTGCCAAAGAAGGAGGTCATATGACAAGGATTACAGGATTTCAGCTGTATAAAGTCGCACCCCGCTGGCTGTTTTTAAAAATTGAAACAGACGAAGGTATTTCGGGCTGGGGAGAACCAATCGTTGAGGGAAAAGCGAATACAGTGGAAGCATGTGTTAATGAACTCAAGGTTTATTTTTTGGGTAAGGATCCTCGCCGTATAGAGGATCATTGGCAGGTCATGTACCGTGGGGGCTTCTACCGGGGCGGACCAGTCTTTATGAGTGCGATCTCTGGGATTGAACAGGCCTTATGGGACATCAAGGGGAAATTATATAACCTTCCTGTTTACGAAATGCTGGGCGGCAAAGCCCGTGAAAAGATTAGAGTGTATTCATGGATCGGCGGAGACAGGCCAAGTGATGTAGCGGCTGAAGCAAAAATAAAATCAGAGCAGGGCTTTACCGCTGTAAAAATGAATGCAACAGAAGAAATGGATTATATTGATTCTTTTTCAAAGGTTGAAGAAGCCATAAACCGGATAGGGGCCGTTCGTGATGCGGTAGGAAAGGATTTTGGCATCGGAATCGATTTTCATGGAAGAGTCCACAAGTCTATGGCTAAGATTCTTGCCAAAGAACTGGAACCCTACCGCCCGATGTTTATTGAAGAGCCAGTGCTGCCTGAAAACAATGAAGCGTTAAGAGAAATTGCCAGATATACCACCGTTCCTATCGCAACAGGAGAGAGGCAGTATACAAGATGGGGGTTCAAGCAGCTGCTGACAGACGGGTATGTCGACATTATTCAGCCTGACCTTTCACATGCCGGCGGTATACTGGAATGTAAAAAAATAGCTGCCATGGCTGAAGCTTATGACGTTTCTGTTGCCCCGCATTGTCCGCTTGGACCTATTGCATTGGCTTCTTCATTACAGCTGGATGCCTGTACTCCTAACGCGATCATTCAGGAACAGAGCCTGGGCATTCATTACAACGCGGGCAGTGATTTATTGGATTATCTTGTTGATCCCTCTGTATTTAAGTACGACGATGGCTTTGTCGAGATCCCTGAGGGTCCTGGTCTTGGAATTGAAGTATGTGAGGAGAGTGTGAAAGAGGCTGCTGAACGGGGTCATGAATGGAGAAACCCGGTATGGAGAAATGCAGACGGCAGTGTGGCTGAGTGGTAAAAGAAAAAAGAGGCGGTGAAAATAAAATGAAATATCCTTACATTCACAATACATATAACCCTTATCGTGACAATGTTCAGGGAAAGGCCAATGAGCCGATCTGTGTTGCAGGCCTCCTGGACCGGTCAAAGCAGATCATCGGACACTCTTATGAAGGAGAAGCGCCGGACTGGACCCTGGAGGAGATCTACAATCGTCTTCATGAGAATGCGCCGAGGATCGCTATTATTGGAGGTTCTTCAGACCATCCGGCACATATCATGGACTTTCAGACGTCTTCCAGAGCAGCTTTGCGGATATGGCAGAATGGCGGTGTTCCCTTCTATTTCTCAACCCCTGTCATGTGTGATGGAACGGCTCAAAGCAACCAGGGGATGAGCTATTCTCTTCAAAGCAGAAATGCGGTGGCGGAAATGGTAGTGAATCAGATTGAGGCACATAGCTATCATGGCGCCTTTGTTATTCAGGGCTGTGATAAACAGCCGCTTGGGGTTGTAAGCGCCCTGGCTCATCTGGACCGCATCCGTAATTACAGGGGAGAGGCTCCTTTTTTTGCGACATTCGCACCGGCTCATGTCTTGCAGGGTGGAACAATTCCTGCAGATTTATTTGAGGAGCTTGAATCAGTGGCAAAAACTGCAGAGGAAAGGGGAGCTGAGGATATTGCCTTTGATCTTCGGGATGCCATGGCCTACATCCTTCAATGCTCATCCAACACTGCCTTTCAAGGAGTGCTTCAGCGGGCGAAAGAAAGAGGGTTCATAACCCAGGCGGCCCACGATGATTACGAAAAGCGCCTTGCGGTCAATACGTGTGACGGGCTCGGCGGCGTATGCGCATTTAATGGAACAGGAAACAGCTCCCGTCATTTAGTAGCCGGGATGGGTCTGGTCCATCCAGAACTGGAGCTTCTGACCGATCCGCCTTCGCAGGAGCAGATTAATACGGCATTGGACGCACTTTCTGTCATGATCAATCAGCCGGCCTTTGGAGTTTCGAATATCTTGGCGGCAAATATCAAAAACGCGGTTCGTATTCACAGTGCTTCAGGAGGATCCACCAACCTGATGATGCATATTGTAGCGGGCATGCTGTATGGCGGCTACACGTTCAGTCTTCATGAACTGGACAGGATCCACCATGAAGTGCCGGTACCCGATTTGTTTGATTACAGCCTTACTCAGGGCAGGGATATTTTTGCCCTGGCGATGCAATGCTGCTCAGGCAACAGCCGGGGCATGGAGTCGCTGTTTTATGAACTGCTCCAGAACGGAGTTCCGATGGATGTGGATGCGCCGACTGTAACTGGAACAAGCTGGCGCGACCGGCTGGAGAAGGAAGGGAAGAGCCCGATCGAAAGGATTGCGCAGAACCCTGTCATCCTTTCTAAGCCGCGCCGCCCATACAGCGGAGTGGATGTACTGACCGGGAATTTTTTCGAAAGTGCTGTCGTGAAAATCAGCGGGATGACCACCCGGCAGCTCGATGAGTTTGATAAAAAGGCAGCTTTTGTTCTTTATTATGAAAATGAAGAGGATGCGAATCAAGGTCTGCTTGATGATGAATTGATTGAAAAGCTCCGAAAGGACCGGCTGTTTTCCCATGAAAACTTGATTGCGGTTCTGAAGCAGAACGCTCCAGAGCGTTATTCAGCTTATGCAGACCTTTCCTATGACCCATTGTTTGATGCCCTGGTGGAAGAAAGTATTTTAAAACTCGCCGTTGTCGTATCGGGTCAAGGCCCTGTGGCTTTCGGCATGCCGGAGATGTTTACTCCGATGCAGCATATTAACGCCAGCAGGAAGCTGAAAAAGCTGGCGACGCTCATCAGTGATGGACGCTACTCAGGCGTAACATATGGAGCTGCTGTCGGCCACATGACGCCTGAAGCGAAGGAAGACGGCGGGATTCTTTACCTCCAGACAGGAGATGTTCTGTTCCTCGATTTTCGAGAACGAAACATTCAGTTCATGGAGGAAGCTTCTTTTCAAAAAGGTGAGCTGGTCTTTGAGTTTGATCACATACGGCAGCATCGGAAAGCCTTGGCTGAAAGCAGGATGGCAGCAATCCGCAAACGCCAGCGGATGGTTGCGGCGAGCAATCGACTGACTAGCCATACGGATGCAGCGCACGGAGTTGTCCCGCTGCAAGTGTTTGAAGAAGCTGACCTTGATTACACCAAAGATGTAGTCTCCCTGAAACTGGCTAAACATTAAGTCCTTTTACTAAGGCTCTTTTCTAAAAGATTGTTGCTTTGGGAACATTTTTGTAAAGAGCTTCGTTGACAAGTTGATTGGAGTGGAAGGTGCGACACTCCTGCGGGACGAGCGTGACAGGTGAAACTCGCAGGCGCTTGCGCCGAGGGGTTCAGCGCACGCCCCGCGGAAAGGGAGCGGCCTGAAACGGAAATTAACCACTCCCAAAGGCAACAAAGGTTACGAAAACAGCCTTTACTAAAAACGGAAAGGTGGAATGCAGGTTGGAACAGACAAGAAACGCGATTGAGAAACTGGGGTTTCCAGGACGAGACTGTCATGAACTGCCGGATTCAACAAAAACTTTCCCTGATGGCGCACAGTATCGGGTGGAGATTCCAAGTGTGGAAGGGCCGGCTTCTTTTGAAGCAGTCGTTGAAGCTTGTGAGCAATATGAGGTGGACATTCACCGGATTTCGCAGGGAAGCGGCATCATGCTGCTGACGGATGAAGAACTCGAACAGATGTCAGCCATCGGCAAGCGGGAAAACCTTGAGGTTAGTTTGTTTGTAGGGCCGAGGGGAACGTGGGATGTATCAGCCATGCAATGGGCAAGCGCCGGAAAAATAGCCGGCCTGCGCGTTCAGGGAATGGATCAGCTCGTTTATTCCATTGAGGATATAAAGAGAGCATGCAATGCCGGAATCAGGAGCATCCTGGTGGCGGATGAAGGATTGCTTTGGCTGGTGAACGAGTTTAAGAAAATGGGTGAACTGCCGGGAGACCTTATTGTGAAGGTTTCGGTGCAGGTAGCCCAGGCTAACCCCGTTTCCATCCGGCTAATGGAACAGATTGGGGCCGGAACCTATAATGTTCCTACCGATCTCACACTGTCCAGGTTAGCTGCGATCAGGCAGGCTGTTGATCTTCCGATTGATATTTATGTAGAGGTACCGGACGATGTAGGCGGGTTTATCCGGCACTATGAAATACCAGAAATCATCCGTGTAGCAGCTCCCGTTTATATCAAATTCGGCTTGCGGAACGCACCGAACATTTATCCTTCAGGTTCCCACCTTGAATCGACCTCAATTGCTCTATCAAAAGAGCGAGTAAGAAGAGCCAAGCTCGGACTTGAAATGATTAAGCGGTATGCTCCTCATTTAAAGGTTTCAAAAAGGGGAGCAGAAGGCATTGCCACCCCAGTGCACGGTGAAAAAGTATGGACGTCGTAACGTTTGGCGAAACGATGGTGCTCTTCCATCCATCATCAGCGGTCCCTCTCCGCTTTGCGGGACAATTTGAAAAAACGATCGGAGGAGCAGAATCCAATGTTGCCATCGCTCTCTCGAGACTGGGACATCAAGCAGGATGGATAAGCAGACTGGGGAATGATGACTTTGGAATATATGTCCGGAATTTTATCAGAGGGGAAGGAGTGGACACCTCCAGAGTAGTGTTTGACCAAACAAGATCAACAGCCATTTTTTTTAAAGGAAAACGTACAGAACAAGAACCAAAGGTCTACTATTACCGTTCAGGTTCCGCGGCCAGCAGAATGTCTCCGGAAGACTTGGACGAAGACTATCTATCCAAGGCAAAGTATCTGCATGTAACGGGAATTACTCCGGCGTTAAGCGACAGCTGCCGAGATTTGGTTTTCCATGCCATTGCGATGGCAAAACGGCACGGAGTTATGGTTGTTTTTGACCCTAATATCCGGTTGAAGCTTTGGAGTAAGGAACAGGCAAAAGAAACCTTAATGGAAATCGCTTCTCGATGTGATATTGTTCTTCCAGGAATAGAAGAAGGGATTTTAATGACCGGCAAATCTCAGCCTGAAGAAGCTGCCCGGATGCTTTTGAAGAATGGGAGCAAAGCCGTTGTTGTGAAATTAGGAGCTGAAGGAGCCTATTATGATAATGGCAGTGAAAGGGGATATGTAGAAGGTTTCCCTGTTTCACGCATGGTGGATCCCATTGGGGCGGGAGACGGTTTTGCTGCAGGTTTTCTTTCGGGTCTGTTAAGAGGATGGACGTATCAGGAGGCTGTGAGGCTGGGGAATCGTGTAGGTGCCTATGCTGTAACCGTTTCTGGAGATGTGGAGGGCTACCCGTATTTTGAACAAATCATACGGGATAATGAGGAAATCCTTAGATGAGGAAAAAGGAGGCATCGCATGCTGCCAAAAGTGAAATTGCTTCAGGAATTAACGGAAAGCGGCATTATAACAGTGATACGCCGAATGCCGAGAGGACAAATCATTCCTATCGCTGAAAGTCTAGTAGACGGAGGAGTCAGTGCCATTGAAGTAACGGTCGATTCTCCAGACGCCTTCCTTGTGATAGAGGAGTTGTCTGATCAGCTGAAAGGCCGTGCGATCGTTGGGGCGGGTACGGTGATTGACAGTGAATCTGCGAGACTCGCCATTCAAAGCGGTGCAGAGTTCTTATTTAGTCCATCCTTGCATGAGGAGGTTATCCGAATGGCGCTCCGCTATGGAAAAGTGGTGATGCCGGGAGTTATGACCCCTTCAGAAATGATTCAAGCCATTGAATGGGGAGCTGATATGGTGAAGCTGTTCCCTGCCTCTGTTTTAGGTGCTCAATATGTAAAAGACGTCAAAGCTCCTTTTCCGCACGTACCAGTTGTTCCAACAGGGGGAATCCACCTTGATAATGCAGCTTCCTATATCGAGGCGGGTGCTGCTGCAGTTGGGGTAGGAGGCAGCCTCGTCCATGCTGAAGCTGTTCAAACAAAAGATTATACCCGTATTCAGCGAACCGCTGAGCAATTTGTTTCCATCGTTAATGGTGCACGCCAATCACTCTCCCTCTCTGACAATATGCGTTAATTAGAGTCTTTCCAATATGAGGTATGTTACTATTAGGAAAAAGACAAACCTACTAAACTTCTTTTAAAGGGTGATTGAAAAATGCCAATTATTCAGTCCGTAGACCGTGCACTTCGAATCCTGGATCTTTTTGATGAATATGAGACCGAATTGAAGATTACGGATATCAGTTCAAGAATGAATCTTCATAAAAGCACCGTCCATTCGCTATTAAAAACATTGCAGCACTATCGATATATTGAACAAAACCTGGAAAACGGAAAATACAAGCTTGGGATGAAGCTGTTCGAACGCGGGAACTTTGTCATTCATAATCTGGACATCCGTTCTGTCGCTAAAAAGCATTTAATGGAACTTTCAATGCAAACGGGGAACACGATCCATCTCGTTATTTTAGACGGAAAAGAAGGCGTTTACATTGATAAGGTAGAAGGTTCTGCGGCTACTATTCTATACTCCAGAATCGGGCGCAGGATTCCTGTTCACTGCAGTGCTGTCGGAAAAGCGCTCGTCGCTTTTAAAGGCCAGGACGAGCTGGCATCTATCCTGAAAGATTATGAGTACATCAGCCAGACTCCTAAAACGATTACGAATGAAAAAGATTTCCTGGAAGAGCTGGTTAAAGTAAAAGAAGAAGGCTATGCCGTCGATAACCAGGAAAATGAACCAGGAGTATCCTGCATTGCCGTACCGGTCAGGGATCACTCGGGGAACGTCATTGCCGCTATCAGCATGTCACAGCCGGTTCACCGGATCAATAAAAAAACGGTAAACGAGGTTGTCAGTATGCTGAAGGATACGGCAGATAAAATCTCACATGAGCTCGGGTTCGGTGTAAAAGCCTCTTCCAGCTGATCCTGTCGGCACTCCGTATTGCAGGAGTGTGCCTAATAACGAGAACAAGGTTTTATAATATAAAACAAAAGGAGAGCGACCAATGCGAATTTTACGTTACGAAAGAGAAAAAGGGACTTACACTCTGGCGGCGCTGGCAAGTGATGAAAGAATCTATGATCTCCCTTATCCTGACTTTATGGATTTGATCTATGCCTCTGAACAATCAGGGAAAACTCCGCTTCACTATGTTCAAGATCTGATCGCAGGGCAGGAGCCGATCGAAGAAACACTGGAGCAGCTCCAGCTGGCCGTTCCGATTACGGCACCGGAAGTATGGGCATCTGGTGTGACGTATGAGAAGAGCAAGGACGCCAGAAATTATGAAGCCACCGCAGGAAAATTGGATGCAGACACGTTTTACGACAAAGTATACGAAGCAGAACGCCCGGAAATCTTCTTTAAGTCAACGGCAGCAAGAACGGTTGGCCCTGGACAGCCCGTCTATTTGCGCAGTGATTCCGACTGGCAGATTCCTGAACCGGAGCTTGGGCTTGTGCTGAGCAAGAGCGGAAAGGTGCTCGGGTATACGGCGGGGAACGATATGAGCTGCCGTGACATCGAGGGTGAAAATCCTCTGTATTTACCCCAGGCCAAGGTTTGGAAGCATTCGTGTGCCATCGGTCCGGTCATCTTACTGGCTGATGCGGTAGACGATCCGTATTCCTTTGATCTCGCGTGCCGGATCTACAGGGCGGAGGAAAGAATAGTGGATGGAACGGCGAATACGAAGCAGCTGAAGAGACGATTTGATGAGCTGGTAGAGTTTCTTGCCCGTGACAACGACTTGTTTGACGGAACGGTTTTACTGACAGGTACATGCATTGTGCCTCCTAACGACTTTACCTTAAAGGACGGCGACCGGATTGAGATTGAGATTTCTTCGATCGGTGTTTTGAACAACCCGGTGAAAAAGCAGGAAAGCAAGATTGCAGCAGCTCGCTAAACCTTAAAAAGACTGAATTTTCAGGGAGGTCCCATTTGGTAATTGGCGTGTATTTCAATGAGAGTGGGGCGTATTTTTCCCATAGCAGCGCGTAAATACCATGAACCCGCGCGTAAAGAGTTCCAGCGCTTAGCCGGGGCTTGCGTTTTTCTTAAAAGGAGGTATATGGCTATGAACTATAAAACGATCATGATGAAGCCGCTTGATCATGTGGCGATCGCCTTAATGGATCTTCCGCAAGGGGCACTGCTCCATGTCCGATGTGAAGACAAAGAACAAGAGGTGGAACTGAAACACGACATTCGTTTTGGCCACAAATTCGCGGTAAAGGCCATTGGACAAGGCGAGGAGATCTTGAAATACGGCGAAGTCATTGGCCGGGCGGTTGCTGATATTGGAATAGGAGAGCATGTTCACGTTCATAATCTGGAAGGCATAAGAGGAAGGGGAGATAAAGTTGAATCCGGAGCTTAACACGGACCTGCTTGGATACAGGCGGCCGGACGGGAAAGTAGGCGTGCGCAATCATGTGCTGATCTTGCCTACGATTACGTGCGCCACCCAGGCGGCAAAACAAATTACGGAACTGGTGCAGGGAACAGTGAGCTTTATCCATCAGCACGGCTGTGCACAGGTGGGGGAGGATTATGATCAGACGTTTCGCACGTATGTCGGGATGGGGCTGAACCCGAACGTTTATGGTGTGGTGGTTCTTGGACTTGGCTGTGAGACCCATCAGGCAAGAAGTGTTGCCGGCGAAATTGCCAAGAGCGGCAAACCGGTGGAGGTTGTTTCCATTCAGGATCATGGCGGAACTTTGATGACGATCGCTGAGGGAGCAAGGGCAGCGGCAAAAATGGTTCAGGACGCCTCCGCACAGCGCAGGGAACCCTTTGATTTCAGTGAATTGATCATCGGCACCGAGTGCGGAGGATCGGACGCCTGCTCCGGCCTTTCAGCAAACCCTGCAGTTGGGGTGGTCAGTGACCTCGTTGTGGATGCCGGCGGAACAGCCATTCTGGCAGAGACGACCGAACTGATCGGGGCGGAACATTTATTGGCGAAAAGAGCCGTAAATGAAAAGGTAGCCAAGCGGGTGTATGAAGTGATTGAAAAGATGGAAAGCAGAGCCATCCTTATGGGAGTCGATATCCGAACCGGTAATCCCAGTCCCGGAAACATTGAAGGCGGCCTCAGTTCACTTGAAGAAAAGTCACTTGGCGCGTCCAATAAATCCGGCAGCAGGCCACTTCAGGAACTCATTGATTATGCAGAGTACCCGACAAAAAAGGGTCTTGTTTGGATGGATACCCCCGGACATGACATTGAGCAGCTGACAGGAATGGTCGCTGGAGGAGCACAGGTCGTTCTTTTTACGAGCGGACGCGGCACGCCGACAGGATCGCCGATTGCTCCAGTTATTAAGATTTCAACGAACACTGCCATGTTTGAAAAGATGAGGGACAACATGGACCTTAATGCCGGAACCATCATTGAAGGAGAAGAAACGATTCAAGCGGCCGGCAGACGGATTTTTGACGAGATCAAAGAGGTATCTTCAGGGAAACTGACAAAATCGGAAGTGCTGAAACAGCATGACTTTGGTATTTGGAGAATCGGGCCGACGTTTTAATAGGGCTGCTAGTCAATGGTGTTGTTTTTAGGAGGGGGTGATTGAACCGCCTTCTGAAAAGCAGAAGGGTTAAAGCAAGCTTTTTCCCATCTGCTTTTCAAGCGATTCATTTCAAGCATCAGTATGCGATGTCCAAAATATAAGAAATTCAGCTACATGTTTTAACCAAGCCTGAATAATAAAAGGGAGAGATGAACAATGACGGTACAAACACAAGTGAAAACCTTTCTGAACTATGTGAACGGTGAATGGGTGGAAGCGTCCACGAATGAAACGATCCCTTGCATCAACCCCGCCAATAAAAATGAAACAGTAGGCCGCGTTCAGCGTTCGGGGCAGGAAGATGTCGATCAAGCCGTAGCTGCTGCTAAACGCGCACAAGCGGCGTGGAAGAAGCTTTCCGGAGCGGCACGCGGAGAATTCCTGTATAAAGCCGCAAGCATCATGGAAAGCCGGGCGGATGAAATCGCAGAGACGATGACGAACGAGATGGGAAAAACCCTAGCTGAGGCAAAAGGGGAAACGTTAAGGGGCGTTGCCATCCTTCGCTATTATGCAGGCGAAGGGATGCGCAAGACCGGTGATGTAATTCCTTCTAGCGACAGTGAAGCACTCATGTTTACGACGAGAGTGCCTCTCGGAGTTGTTGGCGTCATCTCGCCTTGGAACTTCCCGGTCGCAATTCCCATTTGGAAAATGGCGCCTGGCCTCATCTACGGAAACGCGATTGTAATTAAACCGGCACAAGAAGCAGCTGTCACCGCCGTTAAGGTCATCGAATGCCTCGCTGAAGCGGGAATTCCTGCCGGAGTTGTAAACATGGTGACAGGCACCGGCTCTGTGGTCGGACAGGCGATCGTGGATCACCCTGATGTGAATGGAATTACTTTTACCGGTTCGAATGCTACAGGAAAAGCGATCGGACAGGCCGCGCTCTCACGCGGAGCCAAATATCAGCTTGAAATGGGCGGAAAGAACCCGGTTATTATTGCAGCAGATGCAGACCTTGATCTTGCCGTAGACGGTACGATCAGCGGAGGACTTCGCTCAACGGGGCAAAAATGCACAGCGACGAGCAGGGTCATCATCCACGAGGATGTCTACGAATCTTTCAAAGAAAAATTACTGGCTAAAGTTAGAGAGCTCAAGGTGGGTCCTGGACTTGACGGAGAAACATGGATGGGCCCTTGTGCGAGCGAAAAACAGCTTGAAACCGTATTGTCATATATTGAAAAAGGACAGGCAGAAGGGGCTTCGCTCGTTTATGGCGGACGTCAGCTTACCGAAGCTGATACAAAAGACGGCTTTTATGTGGAACCGGCTATCTTTGAAAATGTAGAGACGGGCATGGCCATCTCTCAGGAAGAAATCTTTGGACCTGTACTTGCATTAATTAAAGTAAGTACGCTGGAAGAAGCGATCGAGCTTGCGAACGATGTGGAATATGGCTTAAGTGCTTCCATCTACACGACCAACATCAGCCACATGCTCTCTTTCATCAATGATATGGATGCGGGTCTTGTACGGATTAACGCAGAAACGGCTGGTGTGGAACTGCAGGCGCCATTCGGCGGCATGAAGCAGTCAAGCTCTCATTCCAGAGAACAAGGACAGGCAGCCATTGAATTCTACACATCAATCAAAACCGTGTTTGTCAAAGGATAATAAAGATTGGGCTGTCCAAGAAGTCTGTNNGTCAATTTTCGACTTTCTGGAAAGCCCCCTATTTCATTTAAAAAGGAGCATTGCAAATGAAAACATTAACGTTTAAAAAGGATGGAGAATGGACGCTTGGGGTTAAAACCGAGGGGGGCATATTGGACGTAAAGGAAGCCGTGCGTTTGAGGATGGCGGATACTGAAGGCATTCCAGTTACCGTTGATGAGCTGATTTTACAGGGAGAAAAGGGGAAAGAGGCTCTTCAAAGACTGGCAGATACGGAGCTTGCGTCTCGTGAAGGCGTGTTTTATCCCGAGGATTCCCTTACGCTCGGCCCTTGTGTCGTTTCTCCGCAGAAGATCATTTGTGTCGGACTAAATTATAAAAAGCACGCCGAAGAGTCCAACATGGCATTGCCTGAAACACCTATCCTTTTCAGTAAGTTCAGCAACGCCCTGGCGGGACATCTTCAGGAAGTGAAAATACCAGAGCGCTCTCTTCAGGTAGATTACGAAGTTGAACTGGGCCTGGTGATTGGGAAAACAGCCAGTAAGGTGGAAGTGGACGAAGCGAGAAATTATGTTTATGGCTATTGCACGGCCAATGACCTGTCGGCAAGGGATCTTCAGTTTAAAACAGGACAATGGCTGCTCGGTAAAACGTGTGATGGCTTCAGTCCAGCCGGGCCTTATCTTGTGAGCAGTGATGAGATAGAGGATCCTAATCAATTAGGGTTGAAAACAGTCTTAAATGGAACGGTACGCCAAGATTCCAATACGGCTGATATGGTTTTTTCCTGTGAAGAGATCATCAGCTATGTTTCACAGCATATGACCCTCTATCCCGGCGATCTTATTTTAACGGGTACCCCTGAAGGCGTGATTATGGGTGAACCGGATGGCGAAAGATTCTGGCTCAAGGACGGAGATGAGGTTACCGTGGAGGTAGAAGGGCTTGGTAAATTAACGACAATTATGAGAAAATAAGCAAAAAAGAGAATAGGAGATTACATATGGAGTTTACAACCATTTTAGTCATGGCGCTGCTGCTCGGATTAAAGCATGCCCTTGATCCGGACCACATTGTGGCGGTGACGACGATCGTCAGTGAAAAGAAGAAAGCCCGGTTTTCCGCACTTATTGGTGCCTGGTGGGGTGTCGGGCATATGACGACCATCCTTGTGATTGGCAGCGCTATTATTTATTTCAACCTCCTAATCTCTCATTCTGTTGAAAAGCTCCTTGAGGGCATTGTAGGCGTCATGATCATTTACCTCGGAGTAAAGGCGTTCTACTCTTTGAGCTTGGGAAAGACACATGAACATGCTGCATCCCGTGAAAAAAACAGATGGATGCTGAGGCCGCTTATTGTTGGTTTATTGCATGGCCTTGCAGGGAGTACCGGTGTCGCTTATTTATTCCTGAGCACGATTGAGGACAAGTATATGGGCTTTTTGTATCTACTTGTTTTTGGTGCCGGAACACTCTTTAGCATGGTGCTCGCTACACTGCTGATCGGCATGCCTTATTCCTGGGCTTCAGACCATAAGAAGCTTAATCTGTTATTAACGCGAAGCACCGGTATACTGAGCGTCATCTTTGGAATCTATTATCTCTGTGAGATCCTGTTCCTTTCTTAAAAGGGCGGGATTTTTTTATTTGTTTTGGCTGATCGCGATGGATTTCGCCTCGTCATAAATCAGTTGCAGAGGGAGGTTGTGCTTTTCAGCAAGAGCCCTGCACTCCTCAAATTCGGGTGAAAACTTAATACGCTCTCCTTGATAGATTCCGATCTTGACAGAAACCTCTCCCCATTGTGTTTTTGCTTTGCAGAATTCCCTTCCGAGACGGTGGCAGGATACTGGAAAAAATCGAAGGCCAAAGCTGGTCGTTTCTCTAAAAATGATCTTCTCCAGTTTTTGCTGTTTGGTTGGGGAGGTAAGCACAGACAGTTTATACGCCGGGCGGTTTTTTTTCATATAGATGGACGTATAATACACATCATTGGCACCGGCAGCGAGCAGTTGATCCATCGTATAAGCGAGAACTTCACTGCTGCAGTCATCTAGATTCACTTCGATCATGACCATTTCGTGATCGAGCTGTTCATGAGCGTGCTGGGACGAAAAATTATTCATATGGCCTGGCTCCTTTTCTCTATGTACTGTTGTTTTCATTATAGCAATTAAACGACTGTTTAATAAAAGTATGTGGTCATGTTCTGGCAGGATAAGGTATGATGAGAAGGGATAAATGAAAGCGTTAACAGGATAAAGGGGGATTCTGCATGCTGAACAAAAATGATCAGCCAGATGTGAATGCAACAAGCACGGAGACGAACATCCATACGGATTTTAAAAATAATATGACGTACGGCGAATATTTACAGCTTGATAAAATCTTATCGGCACAGCGCCGGCTGTCCGGCCATCATGACGAGGTGCTGTTCATCGTTATTCACCAGGTGAGCGAGCTGTGGATGAAGCTCATTCTGCACGAAATGCACTCGGCGATTGAATCGATCACGAACGATGACTTGTCCAGTGCGTTCAAAAAGCTGGCAAGAGTATCAAAAACCCAGTCGCAGATCATTCAGGCGTGGGACGTGCTTTCCACAATGACACCTTCAGAGTACATGGAGTTCCGTGATTCGCTTGGCCAGGCGTCCGGCTTCCAGTCGTATCAATATCGGATGATCGAGTTCGCACTCGGTTATAAGACGCCGCATGTGCTGAAGATCTATGAAAAGGATCCTGAGCTGTTAGTTGAGTTGAAGAAGGCTTATGAAGCTCCGGGATTGTATGATGTGGCGATTCGGGCGCTGAACAAAGCGGGATTGGCGATTGATGAGGAAGTGCTGAATCGTGACCTGACGCGCACGTATCAAGAGAATGACTCGGTCCATCAGGCATGGATCACCGTCTACCGTAATCCAAATCAATATTGGGATCTGTACGAGCTCGCTGAGAAACTCGTAGATATTGAAGACTGGCTTCAGCAATGGCGATTCCGCCACATGAAGACGGTTGAGAGAATCATAGGGTTTAAGATGGGCACTGGCGGTTCATCTGGTGTCGGTTATTTGAAGAAGGTGCTCGACCAGCGGTTCTTCCCGGAACTGTGGGATATTCGTACGGAGTTGTAGGAGTTTGGGGAGAATTGAAGGAGAAATGAGGTGCCTCAGAGAGGTCGGAATTCAGTGCCGCCAGTAAATATCGCTTATGCGCCAGCAATTTTGGTGAACGCGCCAGTAAATATCGCATATACGCCAGTACTTTCCTTGACTGCGCCAGTAAAAAGTCCAAACGCGCCAGTAAGCCTAAAAAAATAAATTGGCCACTCTTCTCAGAAGAGAGGCCTTCTCTAAAATTATGTAAAAGGATGTGATTGATTTGATTGTAAAGGAGCTAAAAGTACCGCTGATTATAAGAAAGTTAGAGGCTTTACTTCGAAGATTGCCATCCAATCATCCTCAACGAAGTGAGATCGAACGGCAGCTGGCCAGGAGAATGGCTGGATATCGAGGAGAGCGGTCTGTAGAATATTCATTAAGTTATCTGCCCCCAAATAAGTATATTATTTTGTTTGATCTTAGACTTTATGATGGCTCTCATTTTTTTCAAATAGACACCCTTCTGATCTCCCCGCATTTCCTTCTTATTTTAGAAGTAAAGAACTTCTCTGGTACTCTCCAGTTTGATCAGGAATTTAAACAGCTTATACGAACTTCAATGGATAAAGAGGAAGCATTTCCTGACCCGATCCTTCAGGTTGCACGTCATAAAACCCAGCTTCAAACATGGCTTTCCTCCATGGGATTTCGCCACCAAATCCCTATTGAAACCATCGTTGTAGTAAGCAGCCCGCATACCCTCATCAGATCTTCCTCAACTGGAGTCTCACGAAAAGTTACTCACCTTTCTAACCTCATTGAACTCATTAAAGATCTTGAAAAACGATACAAAAAGGATGCTGTCACGGAAACAGAAATTCAGTATTTAACAAATCTGCTTATCAAAAATGAATATCCGCATGACGCCGATATCCTTAACCGCTTTCAAATTTCCTATCAGGAGATTCTCAAAGGTATACTATGCCCTGTCTGCTTGAGCTTTTCCATGTCCAGGTCCAGACAAGGATGGAAATGTATGAATTGTGATCATTATGACAAATTAATGCATTATACCGCGCTTGAAGATTATTTCCTTTTATTAGGATCTGAGATTACGAATAGAAAACTAAAAGAGTTTCTTCAATTATCCTCTACAAGTGCTGCAAAACGGTTACTTTTGTCCCTTAACGTTCCGCATTCAGGAAGCTTTAAAGATAGGAAATATTATTTGTCACTCCCTTTATGAAAGGGCATTCCCTGCTTAAAAACTGCCGGATCCACATTAAAATGCCTGGAAACGACCTTTTGGAAGAACGCGGACTCACGCCTGATGGAGGGAAGGGTGGGGACAGGTTTTGGAACGCCGAAAATGGGTCCGCTGACGTTGATGGTGAAGCGCGCGGAACCGATGAAGCTTCCGGTCACACGGATCTGGTCGGCAATCAGGAGGATGGCGAGGCCGATGTCAATCACATCAATAAGAGTGGTGGCAGCCTGGTTGCCATTAATACCCTCCAGGCGTGTGTCTCCGGTTAATGGCCCCGCTAAAGATGGGCGAAAACCACCTGGTGTTACGAATACCCCGATGATCGTAATTTGTCCAGTCAGCAGCAAGGCCGCTGTTGCCAAATTCAATCCCCGCTGAAGCGCCCCTATAATTTGCAGCTCGTTTTCAATCTGTTCAGCTGTTTTCCCCATGTCGTCACACCTCACCCACTATCCTATTCAAGCAACTAGGCGATGGGAATTCGAGACAACCTGAAGTGAACATTTCTTTGAAAAAGTGTACGGATAACTTGTCTGCGCAATATAGTGGATAGAATCTCCCAAAAAGGAGTGATAAGGTGGCTCTTTCATTAACGGATATTCCAACAGTTAAACCCTCTGCGACGGGTGTTTTCCTGCTGGCCCTGCCCTTAATTATCTTTATTTTTTTCTTCACACAGCCTAAAGCGAGTGATGAGCTGCAGTAGTCAGGAGAACGGGGGGGCAGCGCAGCAATGTGCTGCTCGTAACCGATAGATCAAAAATAAAAAACTTAATGATTCAGCAGCCGTTTATTGTAGTTATGGGCTGCGAAGGCTCCCCAGATCATGCAGATGGGATGGGTGATCAACAAGCTGAATCCCAGTGTGAGGACACCGACAACTCCTTCAATAATCAGCATGATAATGGCACCTGCGATTGTAGAATAAAACATGCCGAGAGAGCCGAATAGAAAGGTTAGTACCAAGGACAAGCCGACACTTTTTGTACTGGCAACGACCACGGTATTTTGTTGTATTTTAAACGAGTGTTTAAGGAGTAATCAAGCATTTGTAAAAATATGCTAAACTGACATGGGGATCAGATTAGAAAGGGACGTGTTGTGGTGTACAGGGTAGTGGATTTGGCCTGGCTCGGGTCTGTGTTTTTGCTTTTATTTGTTGTGGTGGACATGTTTCTTCATAAGAAGAAGAGGCTGTTGCATCGGATTATTTTTTATTCCTTCCTTTTTTACATCATAAATGTACTTCAGCTGGTTACCGGAGGCATTGTTGTTCCCCGATCAGACCAGCCTTTTCAGCTTCTTTTGCAGTCTGTGCCTTTTCACTTTTTGTCAGATTGGTACCAGGATTATAAGAATAATGGATTTGACTGGTTCTTTTGGAACTCGGTCAAGCTGTCATTTTTAAATGTGCTGCTGCTGTTTCCGATGGGCATCTACCTGCCTGTATTATTTAAGAAAGGTTCCTGGAAAAGAGTCACCGCCGGAGTATTTTTAACGAGTTTTTTCATCGAGTTGCTTCAGCTGACTTTAGGCTTTTTCAGGCTCCTTGAAATGAGCAGGAGCATTGATGTGGATGACTTAATCTTAAATACGATCGCCGGGTTGCTCGGGTTTGTGTGTTACAGGATTGGCAGGATGATGGTCCTGTTGAAGAATAGGAAGGAGAAGCGTCTTAGCAGCTAGCTGCTTTTCCCTTCCTAATATTTAAACAATCGTTTAAAACCTGCGCCCGCCTTTCATTTTGCACAATGCCCATTTTCCTGTTGCAACCAGAGAAAATGGGTGTTTTTGTGTGCAGTAACTGACGGCTGTATCGATACATAAGATAAAAATGGTTAAGTATCAGGGCGTTAGGGGGAGTACCATGAATGTCTTGTTTTTTACCGATTTAGGGATAGATGATGCGTTTGCTCTTATTTATGCGTTGAAGCATCCCCAGATCAAGGTGATCGGTATTGTTGCGGACTATGGGAATGTTTCAAGGGACAGGGCGATCCGAAATGCCCAATACATTTTAACGATGACGAACTCAGATCATATCCCGATTATTTCTGGAGCAAGCCGGCCTGTGCTGGGTACGGAGCCTGAATTTTTTCCTTATGTTCATGGAACGGAAGGCCTGGGTACGGTTATACCTGAAGAGATGCCTAAAGTCTTATATAATTTCAGCAATATTTTTACCGTTATTAAAGAATCGACGGAGCCTGTCTCGATCGTCAATATTGGCCGGCTTACTTCGCTGGCGATGGCCTTTATTTTACATCCGGAGTTATTGAATCTGGTTCAAAACATCTATGTGATGGGCGGTGCCTTTCTTGTACGGGGCAATGTCACACCATATGCCGAAGCCAATATTTTTGGCGACCCCACCTCAGCAAGTATCGTGATTAATCATACGAGTCCTTTAGCCGTAAGATTATTTCCGCTTAACGTGACGGAAAAAGCAATTGCTACTCCCCAATTTGTTCAATCTTTGATAAAAGGCTCTGAAGACTCTACGGGACATTTTCTTCGCCGGATTTATGAGTTTTATTATACCTTTTATAAAAAGGAACGCCCTGGCCTGAGGGGAGCTCCTATTCATGACCTGGTACCCGTCAGTGCTCTTGTCAATCCGTCGATTTTTAAGTATGTCGAACGGAATGTCCAGATTGTTGAAAACTCGTCCATTTTCGGAAAAGGTATCACCGTTGCTGATTTTAGGGAGCATCCGGTCATTAATCCGAGTGAAAATGATTTTTCCATTATTGCTTATGATATGGACTACGATGCGTTTTTAAAGGATGTTTATACCGTTATGCGGTCTTGAAGAACATAAAAATAGCTCCTGAACACTGGAGGTCAAGAGCCTACAGGGGTTGAGGTTTTCTGTTTGACTACAAGCTGGTAATGTCCTTAATGCTTTCCAGTATATACTTTGGTTTGTAGGGGGAGGTGGCTGCCATCTCTCTGTTGGAAATGCCGGTTAAGACGAGGACGCTGTTCATTCCGCTTTCATTGGCCATCTTAATGTCCGTTTCCAGCCGGTCACCGATCATATAACAATTCTCATATTCAAGTAATAGTATCTTTTTCACGGCCACCTCCGCCAGATAGCTGGACGGCTTGCCGACGACCAGATCAATAGGTTTTCCTGTGGCTCCTTCCAATGCGCCGATCATGGCACCGCAGTCAGGCAGCTGCTGGTTATTTTCCATGGGACATGTCCGGTCAGGATTGGTCGCGATCACCTTTGCCTGATGAAGACAGGCCTGAAATGCAAGATTCAATTTTTCATAGTTAAATTCCCGGTCCCAGCCCAGCACTACATAAGCTGCCTCTGCAGGATTTTCGGTCAAAGGGATGACGAACTCCTGAAGTTCTGATAGGAGGGGAGCTTCCCCGAGAGCAAGGACCTTCTCTCCGGGAACAAGTACTTCATTTAGATACATAGCGGCAATGTAATTGGAATTGATGACTTCCTGCAACGAAACCTCAATGCCGAGTTTCCTAAGCTTCCTCACATAATCCTGACGTGTCGCGATCGATTTATTGGTTACGAACAAAACTTTGTCGCCCCGTGTTTTCAGGTGATGAATGGCTTCTGCCGAACCGGGAATGAGGCGGTCACCGAGATACACCGTTCCATCCAAGTCAAAAATATAGCCTCTCACCATGGCTATCACCTTCCTGCCGCAAATTTTCCTCATCAGACTTGGAATAGTATATGCAAAGGGCAGATGTTAGTAAGACTGGAAAAAAGAATTTCTGGCATCGGAGAATTTTATTTACCATAAAAAAGATAAAACCCTAACCATATCGAAGAAATATGTAAAAATAATTTGTAGTGTGGTGATTGAATGAGCAGCTTGGGATACATAGGATTAACCATCGGCCTTATGTTTACTCACTATCTATTTGAGGGTGTTAAGAATTTTAAGGAACGGCCATTCTATGTTCACATCGTAGAATTTGTTTTTCTACTGGGGTTGGTCGTTGTAAGTGACAAATTAATAGCTTTGTTTTAAATTTCACCTCACTATCCTAAGAAGTTTTAAAGATAGTGAGGTTTTATTATACTTAAATGTTTTATGTCGAATTTTGAAGTTTAAATAAAAGGGGATGGGAAATAGAAAAAAGGATGTCCCATTTACTTAGGGGACACCCTCTGTTTTATGAGTGAAAAGATGATGTTTGATCGTGGATAGAAGGCTCGAAATGGATGCCGCCAGATTATTCGGCCCAGGCGCCTGATTAATGGCTTCAGGCGCCAGATTAATCAACCCAGCCGCCCGAATATCCGGTTCAGCCGCCACATTATTCCTTCCAGCCGCCCGATTGCATCATTAACTCTTCGATTTGCTTAAGCGGCCTTCAGCTTCTCTGCCTGTTTTGACTTGATTTTAACAAACAGCATAACGATGGCACCGATTAAAGGACCGGCAGCGAGGACAAGGAATCCATAGAAGTAGCTGGAAGTCGCATCCACCACCATGCCGACGACAAGCGGAGAGATGAGCGAGCCGAGCTGCCAGATGGCATTGACGAGCCCCATCGCCGTCCCAACGAGTCTTTCCTCCACCAGTTCACCGATAATGGCAGTCATCACCGGACTGTAGATAAACGCAGTAACGCCAAGTACAGCAGTCAGCGTAAAGAGAATTCCTGTGTGTGTATTCACGCCGAACCAGACCAAAACCGGCGCGAACAAGAATAAAGCCCAAAACGCGATCGTCTTTTTGTTCACGTAGTCCGACACGAATCCGATCAGCGGTTTGCACAAAAGACCTGCCATGCCATAAACCGCCATCATCCGGCCTGCTGAAACCAGCGAAAGATGAAGCGAATGGTTCAAGTAAGCATTGGCCCAGGTTGCGGTTCCCCATGTGGCCCAAAGACCTCCAAACCCCGCTATTCCTGCGAGAATGAGGTTTTTATTTTTCAGTACAGTGAGGATCTCACTCATGGAGGATACGGATTTCTTTGTTCCATGATCCCTCTTGCTCTCTTTTAGGAAAAAGAAGCTGAGCACGATGCCGGCAATCGGCAGGAGACCCGCAACAATAAAGGCAGAACGCCAGCCATGAGCGGCAGCGACTGTCGGAACAAACAAGTTAACGACCGTGACGCCAAGAGACGTTGCCGTCATAAAAAAGCCGATCGCCACACCTCTTCTTTTAGGTGAGATGTGATCGAAAATAGCAGCCAGTGATGCAGAAAAGATGGCGCCTGATCCAAGTCCGGCCAGCAGGCGGAAGACAAATCCCTGTTCAAAGGAATGCACCGTCGACATGGTGAGAGTAAAGATTCCCATCATAAAATAAGAACTGAGCAGAACTTTTCGATAGCCGAACCGGTCGGTCAGCACGCCGCCCGGGAACTGGGTGATGACATACCCTATGTAAAAAGCGGTCATGTAACTTCCTGCATGCGCGGCCGTCAGTCCCATCTCTTTTGCAGCGAGCGGAATGACAGGCGGCCACGACAGCCTGTCCACAAACGAAAACATATACGTCATCCAGACAAGCACAACGACGGTCACTTGCCGGATCCAGGGTTTTTTCATAGATGATAACTCCTTGTATTGGTTTGTGATCAACGGCGATCTTCTTCGTCAGCGCACTCCTCCTCTTCCTCATGTACGTCTAGGTACACTCCGGAGAGTCGTCGTTTGCTTCCTTGAAAATCTTGTCGCTGACAAACCTTATCAGTTTACATTATTACACATTGTTAAACATAACAGACGAGGCCTTTTCATGCATAAAAAAACCTTCTTGAAAGGAGATTCCAAGAAAGTTTATAAGGTGAAGAAGGTAAGCACGGATAAAAGAATTGAGGTCAATGTCATCGCGATCAGCGGACGCAGCGCGCGGCTTTTAAGTGCGCTAAAGCTGACGTTCAAACCAAGGCCGACCATCGCCATCGTGAGGATAAAAATGCTGAGGTTTGAGATGTCGTCCAGCACTTGTGATGGGATGGGAATGATGTCTCCCAGCACATAGCTGCCGATCAGGCTCGTGATGATGAATCCGATGAGAAACCACGGAAACTCTACTTTTGCGGAGTTTTTCTGTCTTTCCGGTGAGCGCTTTTTCATCCAATACATAAAGATGAAGCAGAGCGGGACGAGCAGGAAGACGCGCCCCAGTTTGGCAAGCAAGGCCACTTCGAGAGCATCCTGTCCTGCTGGTGCTCCCGCCAATGCCACATGGGCAATCTCATGCAAAGAGATGCCCGCCCACATCCCATAATTGCTGTCCGACAAGGGAAGCAAGGGCCAGAGTACGGTATAAAGGATAGAGAAAAGCGTCCCCATCAAGGCGATGAGCCCGACGCTGATCGCCGTGTCTTCTTCCTTTGATTTTACGATTGGGGAAATGGCTGCGATAGCCGCTGCTCCGCATACTCCTGTACCGATGCCGAGCAGCAGGGAGATGGACGCGTCTGCTTTCAGCCATTTGGACAGTGCGTACATTACAACAATGGAGAAGGCAACGGTTCCGATGCCCCGGACCAAAAGCGGCAGTCCTTGGTGAAAAATAACGTCGATGTTCAGTTTTAATCCATATAAAATAATCGCAAAACGCAGCAGCTTTTTCGCTGAAAACTCAATGCCTGATCGGAGTTTTTCAGGATAGCCGGAAACTTGCCGGTAAACAACGGCAATCAGGATGGCACTGGCAAGCGGTCCGATGTGATCGAATCCGGGCAGTTTGGATAAGCCTAATCCCAGCAATGCGATAAAAAAGGTAAAAGCGATGCCGGCAAGCCATTGAAGGCGCGGGCTTTTTACGATGTGAGCTGAAGTTTCAGTGTATTCCATAAGTCTTTCCTCCTGTGTACTTCCATGTTACTCTTGGTGGTAGTATAAGTAAAATCACTCTTTTGGATAGTGATGATAACTAATTTGTTATAAATGTGCCAAACTAGGATTTAAACAGATGTTTAAAAACCGGAGGGAAAGACAGTGGATCAGGAACTGCATGTATTTGTGACGGTCGTGGAAAAAGCCAACTTTTCGCATGCGGCGGAAGTTTTGCATATCACCCAGCCGGCGGTGAGCCGTTATATCAAAAACTTGGAGAGTAAAATGAATGCGAAATTGCTTGAACGGAATAACAAGATGGTGCAGATGACGAAGGCTGGAGAAATTGTCTACCATCATGCCAATGAAATCCTGTCGCTCTATGAAAAGATGAATGTGCTTGTCGCTGACTTGATGAGCCAGCCAAGCGGAAAGCTGAGCATCGGGGCCAGTTACACATTTGGTGAGTATATTCTGCCTCACATCATTGCTACGATCCGTGCGGAGTTCCCGCAGATCAACCCGTCCATCATGATCGGCAACACCCGCGAAATTGTTCACCAAGTGGCATCCCGGCATATCGATGTGGGAATTATTGAAGGAAAGATGACAGATGAGCACGTGGCGATGGAGCGTTTTTCTGTGGATAGTCTCGTGGTCGTTGTTTCAGTTGGACATCCGCTGGCTCAGAAGGTGGTTTCGTTTTCTGATCTTGAGGATGAAACGTGGATCGTACGGGAGCAGGGATCCGGAACGCGTGAAGCAACAGAGCAGATGTTTGCTGACCATCGATTTACTCCAGGTTCAGTGATGGAGTTCGGGAGCACGCAGATCATTAAAGAGTCGGTCGAGGCGGGTCTCGGTGTTTCGTTTCTTTCCACATGGACGATACGGAAGGAGCTTGCTTTAGGAACGCTTAAGGTCCTTGATTTGCCGGGCTTTCCGGTCCAGCGGCAGTTCACTCTCGTGACACAGGATACGGAATTTCAGACGAAGGCAATGGAAGTGTTTTTGAGGGTTTTGAAGCAGGGGTGAGATTAATTTTTTGTGCGTTTCCCGAAAAAGTGTAGTACTATTCTACAAAAGAGCGATAGACCAAAGGAGGCTGCTGTTTTGCAGAAAAAATATGTGATCGGAATTGATTATGGAACGGAATCCGGGCGGGTTTTGCTTGTGGATGCTGCTTCCGGAGAAGAAATTGCCACAAGTGTTACCGCTTACAGACATGGTGTGATGGATGAGAAACTTCCTGGAGGTACAGCCCTTGAAGCGGACTGGGCCTTGCAGCATCCCGGGGATTATTTTGATGTTCTGCGTGAATCGGTGCCTGCTGTCCTTCAACAGTCTAAGGTAAGCGCAGAAGATGTTATCGGCCTCGGGATCGATTTTACTTCGTCTACGATTATGCCGCTAACTGCAGAGGGTGAACCGCTCTGCCTGCAGCCGGACTGGGAAGATAATCCGCACAGCTGGGTCAAGCTATGGAAGCATCATGCCGCACAGCCTGAAGCGGACGAACTCACGAGACTTGCAGAAGAGAGGAACGAAGGTTTTCTGAAACGATATGGAGGAATGGCTTCGTCAGAATGGATGTTTCCAAAAATATTGCAGATCTTGAGGGAGGCGTCTGACGTTTTTGAAGAAACGGACCTGTTTATGGAAGCGGGTGACTGGGTTACCTCACGGCTTGCCGGAAACATGGTCCGCAGCAGCAACACATGCGGCTATAAAGCCTTTTGGAATAAAGAAGAGGGTTATCCTTCCGCTGAATTTTTCAGCACGCTCGACACGCGCCTTGAAAACATTTTAGATACGAAAATGCGAGGGCCTGTTTTATCCATTGGTGAAAAAGCGGGAGAACTTACAGAAGAAATGGCTAGGCTAATAGGATTAAAACCCGGGATTGCCGTGGCGGTAGGGATTATTGACGCTCATGCAGGAGTTCCGGCAGTTGGCGCTGTAAACCCTGGCCAGCTTGTAATGGCGATGGGAACCTCAACTTGCCATATGCTGATTTCTGATGTGGAAAAACCGATTAAAGGTGTGTGCGGGATTGTAGAAGACGGTATTATTCCAGGCTGCATCAGTTACGAAACCGGGCAGGTTGCTGTCGGTGATTCCTTTGCCTGGTATGTTGACCAAGCTGTTCCAGATTATGTGAAAAAAGAAGCGTCCGATTCCGGAATGAACGTCCATCAATTACTGGAGAAGAAGGCAGCAGCCTACAGGCCGGGTCAGTCTGGGCTTGTAGCGCTCGACTGGTGGAATGGCAATCGCTCTGTTCTCGTTGATGCTCATTTGTCCGGGGCGATTGTTGGTTTGACACTGGCAACAAAACCGGAAGAAATCTACCGGGCTTTGTTGGAATCAACGGCTTTTGGCACAAAAAAGATCATTGAAAGTTTCGTTGATGCCGGTGTGGCTGTTGATGAAATCTTTGCCGTGGGCGGACTGCCTGAACGGAATCACCTGTTGATGCAGATCTATGCGGATGTGACGAACCGCGAGATTAAAATCGCCGACTCACGCCAGACGACCGCACTTGGCGCTGCGATGTATGCGGCAGTAGCGGCAGGGCGTGAGGCAGGAGGCTATGATTCTATTTTTGAAGCAGCTGACAAGATGGCACGAGTGAAGGAAGAAACATTCAAGCCAATTCCTGAAAACGTGAGGAAGTATGAAGAGCTGTACCGCTATTATTTGGAGCTGCATGATTTTTTCGGGCAGGAGAAGCGTTCGTTGATGCATGGACTGAAGCGGCTGAAGAGCGGAGAGGCAGAAGAAGTGCTGCAAAATGGCGTCCCGCTTTGATGAGCGGGGCTTTTTTTTGTGAGTGGATGTGGATGGGGTGTTTGGCATGTAACGTGCTGTGTTTGGCTTGTAAGCTGCGAAAAGTCGCACGTAAACAAGGAAAAGTGGACAGTAAGTTCCCTTAAGTGGACAGTAAACCAACAAAACCCGCACGTAACCAAAATAACGCACACCAATTATTTCACTCACCGTAGCAGGAATCGCTCTCAATCAACGGGAATAACTACCAAAAAGAAAGGAGAGTAATAATTTGATCATAAAAGAACGGGCATACCCGCAATATATAACCGCTTTGGAGGCATTATTGCGGCGAATTCCCCAAAATCATCCTAAACGGCGGGAAATTGAGCTGGATTATGCCAAAAGGCTGGCTGGTTATCGGGGCGAACAGGCGTTGGACTATCCGCTGGGCTTTTTGCAGGAAAAGGAGTTCAGCATTTTCCATGATCTTAGGCTTCCTGACCGAAAACGGCACTTTCAACTCGATACTCTCATACTTTCTCAACGTTTTGCTCTAATTTTGGAAGTGAAGAACATTGCAGGTACCCTCATTTTTGATGAAGACTTCAGACAATTGATCAGAATTTCCAATGAAAAAGAGGAGGCGTTCGCGGATCCAATCCTTCAAGCTGAACTGCAAAAAGTACAGCTGCTCTCTTGGTTCTCACAACAAAAGCTGACTGTACTCCCCGTCGAAACCCTGGTTGTAATTAGCCATCCCAAAACAGTGATTAAAAACTCTCTTATAAAGCTATCCCCAGAATCCTCAAAAAAAGTAACCCAGAACAAAGACATTCCCTTCAGAATTGCAGCCTTCCAACGCCGATATACAAAAGAAATTCCCCAAAAAGAGATGAATAGAATTTCCCGTCAGCTACTCAAAGCCCACAGCCCTTTTACCCCCGACATTCTCTCGCTCTATGAAATTTCACCCAATGAAATTCTTAAAGGTGTGCACTGTCCAAACTGCAATCACTTACCGATGACAAGGTTTTACGGAAAGTGGTTTTGCACAAGCTGCTCCCATTCTTCTAAAACGGCTTACCTTCCAGCGCTCAATGATTATGTAGCGCTGTTCGGAAGTACTATAACAAACCGCGAGTTGCGCAACTTTCTTAACATAGCCTCGCCTTCTATTGCAGCGAAAATCCTCCATTCTATGAATCTCCCATCTTCAGGAGGTTATCGAAACCGTTCCTACCATCTAACTTCAGAAAACGAAATAAAACAAAAATAAAATTGACAAAACAAAAGCAAATGATAGAATTCTACATAACTTTTAGTTTAGGGAGGATATGTATGGACTATCAGCAGCTTTTTAGTTTAAAAGGGAAGACAGCTCTTGTTACAGGCGGAGGAAGAGGATTGGGGAAAGCGATGGCTGAAGCGCTCGCGCAGGCAGGCGCGAACGTAGTGATCGCCGATATGGACGAGGGCACGGCAAAGCTAAGTGCCGAAGAACTCAAAGCTCATCAGGTAAAAACGCTAGGTCTTAAACTGGATGTGACCCTAGAGGATGAAGTGAAAAGCTGTATCAACGAAATTGTAAGCGATTTCGGTACCATCGATATTCTTGTTAACAACGCGGGAATCTGCCAGAAGATCACGGTGGAAGAACAGAGTTTAGAAGATTGGAAGAAAACAATGGACGTGAACGTGAATGGTGTCTTTCTGCTTTCCAAATATGCGGGAAAGGTTATGAAAGAAAATGGAGGAGGCTCGGTTATTAATGTTGCTTCCATGTCGAGTTTTATCGCCAACACAGAAGCGCAGTGCGCGTACAATGCTTCAAAAGCGGCAGTAGCCATGATGACAAAGTGTCTTGCCTCCGAGTGGGCACCCTATAACATCCGGGTGAACGCCATCGCGCCAGGCTATATGAAAACGGAGATGACGAAGCCAATCTTTGCGCCGGGAGGGGAACTCGCGCATGTGCTTGATCTTGTACCGATGAAGAGGCTGGGAGAACCGCATGAACTTGGCGGGTTAGCGATCTATTTGGCATCGGACGCTTCCACCTTTGCAACAGGATCGACCTTTATTGTCGATGGAGGTTATACCATTTGGTAATAAAATAAGCAGCCGACATAATTGTGTCAGGCTGCTTTTCTTTATTCCGTTTCCACCGTTATCAATTCAACACCATGCTGCTCGAGAGCGGATTTATCGCTTTCTGCTTCACTGCTGTCCGTAATGATGATGTCAAGGTCATCGAGAGCGGCGAAGGATGCGATGGAGTTTTTGTGAAATTTGGAGTGATCGAGCAAGGCTACTACTTTCTTGCTTGCCTTTACCATCGCTTTTTTCAGCTCGACTTCATAGACGCTGAAATCGGTAAGTCCGGATTTAATGGAGAACCCGTTGGCAGAGGTAAACAGCAGATCAATATTAATCTGGCTTAGAATGTTGACCCCGAGTGTACCTTCTAGGGAGTGTGATCCTCGTTTTACGATGCCGCCCAATAAAATGACGGTAATGTCCGGATGTTCATTCAGTTCGAGAGCGGTGTTGATTCCGCTGGTAACAACAGTGAGCCTGATTTGCTTTTCCTTCAAGACACGGGCAAGTTCGAGGGCGGTGGAGCTGGCATCGAGCATGATGCACTGTCCGTTCTCTATCAATGCGGCGGCCTCTTTGGCAATCACTGACTTTTCGGTTTTGTTTTTCTTTTCACGGATGGAAAAGCTCGTTTCATTGTCATTTGACTCTGCCAAGACAGCTCCGCCATGGGTTCGTTTCAGCAGTCCCTCTTCTTCCATGCGTGATAGATCTGTCCGGAGGGTGGCTTCAGATACTTGAATCTCTTGAGCAAGTTCTTTGATGGAGACTCTCTGGCTTTCATTCAATCTATCAAGTATGGCTTTGCGTCGTTCTGGCACAAACATTTTTCCCAATAAAATCACCTACAAATCGATTAGTTATGTTTATCGTTTTGGTTGTTTTACTTTTATTATTCTATTACACCATCTTTCATAAACATTGTAAATCAATAATAAAACAAAATAAAATGAAAATAAAATATAAAAAAACCAAAAATTAATTGACTATTCAAACATAACGGTACTATAATGAACCCAATACCTCGCAATTACGAAAATAAACGATAAAAAAAGAAAGAATATAAAAACAAAAAGGAGGAAAGTCAGTTATTTTTTGAGAAAATGAAAGCGTTCTCTATGACTATCATACAAAGGGAGAGATATTGATGAGCATGAAGACGGTTGCTGAACAAGAGACGAAGAATGTGAGTATTCCGAAGACCATGAAGGCGGTTGTAGCATATGCGCCAGGAGATTACCGGTTTGAAACGGTTCCTGTTCCTGAGATCGGAGAAGGTGAGATTCTTGTAAAAGTGGAAGCGTGCGGAATTTGTGCCGGAGATTTAAAAGCGTTTGACGGTGCACCAAGCTTCTGGGGAGATGAAAAGCAGCCTGCCTATATTAAAGCTCCAATGATTCCTGGCCATGAATTTATCGGTCATGTAGTAGGTCTGGGTGAAGGGGTAACCGGGTTTGAGCTGGGCGAACGTGTGATTTCAGAACAGATCGTTCCTTGCTGGGATTGCCGTTTCTGTAATCGCGGACAATACTGGATGTGTGAAAAGCATGATCTCTACGGATTTCAGAATAATGTAAACGGTGCCATGGCAGAATACATGAAGTTTACGAAGGAAGCCATCAATTATAAAGTGCCTGAGAACCTTCCGATTGAAAAAGCTATCTTGATCGAGCCATATGCATGTTCTTTCCATGCTGTACAGCGTGCGCAGATTCAGCTTGGAGATGTGGTTGTTCTTGCAGGTGCGGGAACACTCGGTCTTGGGATGATTGGCGCCATCAAGAAATCCGGACCTGGGAAACTAATCGTGCTTGACCTTTTTGAAGAGCGTTTAGAGCTTGCCAAAAAATTCGGAGCTGACATGGTGCTCAACCCGGCAAAGGATGACGTGAATGCCATTGTCAAAGAATTAACGGACGGTTATGGCTGTGACATTTATATTGAAGCAACAGGCGCACAGAAGTCGGTGGAGCAAGGACTGACCATGATCCGCAAGCTTGGACGTTTCGTGGAATTCAGCGTATTTAAGGAGCCGGTAACGGTAGACTGGAGCATCATCAGCGATCGCAAAGAACTGGATGTGCTTGGTTCCCACCTCGGTCCATACTGCTACGAGCATGTGATTAAAGGAATCTCCAACGGCGACCTTCCGACAGACGGTGTCGTGACGCATACACTGCCGCTGGAAGAATTCGAAAAGGGCTTCCAGCTTGTGAAAAACGGGGCAGAGTCCTTGAAAGTTGTGCTTGATCCGAATCTATAAAAACAATGGCTGCTGGTTTGAAGCTGGCAGCCTTCTTATTAAAAACCATCAGGCAAAGGAGGAATACAAGTGGATCGTCTTTTGGACAGAATCGGAATGGATCGGAAAATGGCTCTCGGTTATTTCGGGGTTTTGATTTTTATGATGGGTGATGGCCTTGAGTTAGGCTGGCTTTCTTCTTATTTAACAGACCATGGCCTAACGATGCAGGAATCCGCTCTTATTTTTAGTGTTTATGGCTTTGCTGTTGCGATAGCAGCGTGGCTGTCAGGTGTCCTGGCCGAAGTGCTCGGACCGAGGAAAGCGATGATGCTGGGGCTGACGCTGTTTATAGCTGGTTCGGTAGTTTTCCTGACGTTCGGAATTACGAGCATGAATCTTGCTATTATGCTCCCAACCTATGCTTTACGGGGACTGGGATATCCGCTTTTCGCCTATTCTTTCCTCGTATGGGTGACTTATTATGCCCCGGCTGACAAGCTTGGAACAGCTGTAGGCTGGTTCTGGTTTGCTTTCAGCGGCGGATTAAACGTACTTGGCGCGTACTATTCAAGCTTTGCACTGCCGGTGCTGGGTGAAATGAAAACGTTATGGAGCGCACTTGTTTTCGTACTATTGGGAGCGACTGTTGCAATTTTTCTGAACAAAGACAAAGAACACAAAAAGAAATTTGAAAATAAAGGCGACGCTTTGAGATATCTATTAAAAGGCGTGACCATCGCATTTGAAAATCCGAAAATCGGTATGGGTGGAATCGTACGGACGATTAACACATCCGCTGCCTACGGTTTTGTAGTCTTCATGCCGGCGTTCATGATGGATCTTGGGTTTACTCGATCGGAGTGGCTGCAAATCTACGGCTCTCTCTGGACGAGCAACATCATCTTTAACCTTATTTTCGGCATTGTTGGTGACAAGCTGGGGTGGCGGAACACGGTCATGTGGTTCGGCGGCGTAGGCTGCGCTATTTTTACAGCAGCCTTCTATTATGTACCGCTCGCGGCCGGTCCTAATTACTTTGTAGCAACAGCAGTAGCTGCCTGCTATGGCGCATGTCTTGCAGGATTCGTACCCTTATCAGCACTAATTCCTTCGCTGGCTCCAGAAAACAGGGGTGCAGCAATGTCTATTCTTAACCTTGGAGCAGGACTGAGTACATTCGTCGGCCCGGCAATCGTAGGGGCTTTCATTGGAATGGTAGATACTGTAGGCATTATTTGGATCTACACAGGCTTGTATCTTGTGAGTGCTGTTCTAATGAAATTTGTAACTCTTTCCAAAAAGGAAGCGGAAGAAGCAGAACGGGTCTCAATAGAGGAATTTAAAACAGCACAAAAGGCATAAGAGAGTTTGGAATTTAAAAAGATGAAAAGAACGTCTTTTGCGAGGCGTTCTTCTTTTTACCCCAAAACACAAAACGAAAATAAATGAAAATAAATAACAATAAACAATTGACATAAAACGAAATAAATGAAAAAATAAACGAAAGAAAACAATAATTAGAAAATTTCGTTATAAGACTAAAATAGAGAGAAAGGGAGTTGTATAATGAGGATAGGATTGGGTTCTGACCATAATGCCTTTGATATGAAAGAAAGTCTTAAAAGCTATATACAAGAGCTGGGCCACGAGGTAGTAGATTACGGCTGCCATTCGTGTTCTGAGGTCGATTATCCGGAAGTGGCGTTTGAGGTAGGAGAAGGAATCATTCAAAACAAACTGGACAGAGGAATCCTGTGCTGCGGAACAGGAATCGGAGTGGCGATCGCAGCAGGAAAAGTGCCAGGCATCCGCGCAGCCCTCTGCCATGATACGTATTCTGCAGAACGTGCCCAGAAAAGCAACAATGCTCAGGTGCTGACGATGGGATCGAAGGTTATCGGGATTGAGCTAGCCAAACAGGTGGTTAAAACCTATCTCGAATCTCATTTCTCAGGAGGAAATTCCGGAAGAAAAGTACAGCAGATCACAGATAAAGAACTAGAATTTCTGAAAGGGGATGCCGTTCATCATGAAAAAACTTATAAATAATCCGAATCATGTTGTGGAAGAAATGATTGATGGTTACGCAAAAGCCCACCCGCAGCATGTGAGAGTGCTGTCAGAAAACAGCCGCTCGATCGTAACGGCCCGGGAAACAGCAGATGGCAAAGTCGGCGTATTAATCGGCGGAGGATCTGGGCATGAACCTGCTTTTATGGGTTATGTCGGACCAGGAATGGCAGACGGGGTAGCGGTAGGAAACATTTTTGCTTCACCGCCACCGGATCCGATTCTGGAAGCGACGAAGGCTATTGATAAAGGGGCAGGAGTCATTTATGTATACGGCAACTATGCCGGAGATCTGATGAACTTTGGGATGGCGGCTGAACTGGCAGAATTAGAGGCTGACATTCAGGTCGGCAAAGTCATCGTCACCGATGACGTCGCATCCGCTCCTAAAGAGGAAAAGGAAAAACGAAGAGGGATTGCTGGAGAATTTTTCGTAACAAAGGTGGCCGGTGCGGCTTCTGAAAAAGGCTACAGCTTAGAGGATGTCGTCAGAGTCGCCAATAAAGCAAACGATCAAACCCGTACGATGGGTGTCGGACTTTCTCCTTGTTCTCTTCCTCAGACTGGAAAACCAAGCTTTGAGCTTGAAGAAAATGAGATGGAAATCGGCCTCGGACACCATGGTGAGCCAGGAGTAGAAAAAGGCGATCTGCAGCCGGCTGATCAGGTAGCAGACCGATTGGTTCACGATATTCTAGCCGATATGCCATTAGGTGAAGGGGAAAAAGTAGCTGTTCTTGTAAACGGCTTAGGTTCAACCACCAAGATGGAACTCTATATCGTTTTCCGCAGAGTGGAACAGATTTTAAATGAAAAAGGGATTCAGATCCATCGTTCTTTTGTAGGCGATTACAGTACGTCACTAGAGATGGGCGGCTGTTCGGTCACACTGATCAAGCTTGATGATGAACTTGCAGAATTTGTGGATGCACCGGCAGATTGCCCGATGTATGTTCAACGATAAGGAGGAGACCACATGTCATTTACAGCGAAAGAATTGAAAGGCTTTTTACAGAGTGTTGTGGATACAGTCGAGGAAAATAAAGATTACTTATCCGAGCTTGACCGCAAATTGGGCGACGGAGACCATGGTGTCACGATGTCGATCGGCTGGCAGGCTGTTCAGGAAAAGCTCCAGGGTGAACTGCATGACGAAGAAGATTGCGGAAAGATCAGCATCACAGCAGGCCGTACGTTTTTAAACGCGGTCGGTTCAACGGTCGGCCCTCTTTATGCGACAGGATTTTTGAGAGGCGGTAAGGAAGTTCAAGGCAAGACCGAACTTTCAGGAGAGGACCTATACAGCTTCTGGACTGCATTTATTGAAGGAATTAAAGAAAGAGGACAGGCGGAAGTCGGCGATAAAACGATGGTCGATACTCTTCAGCCGGCTCTGGGTACGCTGAAGCTGGAGTACGAAAAATCCGGGGACTTTACTGGCGCATTTACGAAAGCGGTTGCTTCGGCAAAAGAAGGCATGGAATCGACGAAAGATCTTCTTTCTAAAAAAGGGCGGTCCAGCCGGCTGGGAGAGCGGTCACTCGGCAACCAGGATCCGGGCGCCACTTCTTCCTACCTTATCTTATCCGCCTTTGAAAGCGTCATCACATCTGTACAAACCGTGTAATAGCTATATGCCGGAGGGCCGCTGAACTGAAAACAACCAGGAAGGCGGCCCTCTTTTTCTATGTCCAAAATCAGAAGGGGAGGGATCGTACATGAATATGAGCTTGGATAAAAAAGAAGACATTCAGACGCTGGCGCTGGATTTTCTAGCAGTTGCCCAGCAGGCAGCTATTGCTTCTTACCCGTGGGTCGGCAAGGGGAAGAAAAACGAAGCTGACGGGGCAGGTACTGAAGCGATGCGTACCCGGATGAACACGATCGGGATGGATGGAACAATCGTTATCGGTGAGGGAGAACTGGATGAGGCCCCTATGCTGTATATCGGAGAAAAGGTTGGTACAGGTGTTGGCCCTGCTGTGGACATTGCGGTCGATCCGGTGGAAGGCACGACCCTTATGTCTAAGGGACAGGACAATTCCTTAACCGTCATTGCTGTTGCTGAACGCGGCCATTTGCTGCATGCGCCGGATATGTATATGAGGAAAATTGCGGTGGGACCAAAAGCTAAGGGGCGAATTAGCATTGAGGCTCCTTTGACGGAGAATATTTTGGCTGTTGCTGATGCATTGGGAAAAGATGTGAGTGAGGTTACAGTCATGATCCAAGACCGAACCCGCCATCATGATCTTATTCAGCAAGTGTTTGAAGCCGGAGCAAAAGTGAAGCTGTTTTCCGATGGAGATGTGACAGGAGCCATAGCTACAGGAATCGATGAGATTGACGTCGATCTGCTCGTGGGAACAGGCGGAGCGCCAGAGGGAGTAATAGCGGCTGCGGCTTTGCGAAGCCTGGGCGGTGATTTTCAGGCACAGCTGGTCTGCCAAAATGATGAAGAGTTTAATCGCTGTGTGACGATGGGATTGAGCGATCCGGGTAAAATCCTAAGAATGGATGATCTTGTGAAAAGTGACAGCTGTTTCTTTGTCGCTGCGGGCATCACGGACGGCATCCTCCTAGACGGTGTCCGCAAGAAGGAAGACGGGGCTATGCGTACCCACTCGTTCATCACCATCGGAGGGAAAGGAAACTATTTTCAATTTATCGAGACTCGCCACTGAAATGGCGGGTTTTTTAATATAAAAAATTCCCTCTTAGCGGGGTGTTTTTGCTTTCAAAATTATGGGTTGAGGGGCTGTGAGGATTCGGGCTTAATGGGAAAGGTAAGTAAGAATACGGTTCCTTTCCCTACCTTGCTCTGGACCTTGATGGTTCCCCGCAGCGCGCGAACAATGCTGTAGACGACCATCATTCCGAGGCCTGTGCCTTTTGATCCTTTTGTAGAATAATAAGGTTCACCAAGGCGGTCGATCTGCTGTTTTGTCATGCCTACTCCTGAATCTTCAATTTTGACGATGGCATTTATGGGAGAAGCCGTTGATTCTATGGTCAGTACTCCACCGTTTGGCATCGACTCAATGGCATTTTTTACGATATTTAAAAAGCACTGGCGAATCTTTTGGCGGTCTCCATGAATGGAAGATACGGGTTCAAGTTTTTCTGTGATTTCTACTGAATATTGGTTAGCTAGCGGCTGAAGAATTTTAAGGACGTGATGAAGTTCCTCGTGAAGGAAGATATCACTTAAGGTTACTAGCGATGGTTTGGAGAACGTCAGATAATCCTGTATCACTCGTTCAGCAGATTCCAGCTCACTTTTAATAAGGGTCAAATATTCCGTTTGTTTTTCCTGAGGGGCATCATTTTCCTGCAGCAATTGAACAAAGCCTATGGCAGTGGTCAGCGGATTGCGGATTTCATGTGAAATGGCAGCCCCCATCTGTTCTACGGCTTCCAGTCTTTTGGTTCTTACGATATGTTCCTGAAGCACCAGGTTTTTATCAATGAGCTCCATAAAATAAACAATCATTCCGGCACCTAATGGAGGAATAACCATATAGGCAAACCAGACATCAAGCAGCACCTTGGAAGAGAACATCATCTGGGTAAATATCATGGTTAAAAAGCTGATCAGCAGCGTAAAGAGACTGGCCAAACCGACGCGGCGGTTAGAAGAAAGCTTAAGGAACCACGGTGAGAGGCGCCATAGGGATATTCCGAGCACTGCATAGAGCACAATATTTAGGAAAAACCCGCTGTCGAATCCGTAAAAGGCTCTTAAAAGAACAGCGATCAAACAAAAGAGTGGAGCATACCCTGTATAAAATCCAGCGATGATGACTGGTATATTGCGCAGATCCAGATACATACTGCTGCTGAGTTTATATGAAAACAGATAACAAATCACCAAGGACACAATGAAATAAGCATAGAACATCATTCGGTACCGCTGCTGTGCATGAAATCTTCCAGTCCCCAGCAGGCAAAAAAAGAGCAAAACAATGAGCAGTGAGAGGTTGAACCAGAAATGCACAGTGATCTCCATCTGCATTTCACATCCTGTTAATTTTAAGTATATTTTACCTTTTAAAGATTTTTTAGTAAATAAGAATGAGAACATTTTGTAATCGATAGAGCGAGGTAAAATATTACAATTGAGTAAAATGGTTTGCTGGATTGACATTATCTTTATCTATCTGATATATTAGCATGGTAAAGTAATAAAATAAGTTTCGGTATGAAACGCGGTGGTGGCTCACCATGCGTTTTTTTATATTTAGAGGGGAAAGGTTTAGATGAATACACCTACGAATACAACAAAAAAATGGGGGTTCTGGCTTTTAGCCGCCTTCGTTATCGGAAATATGGTTGGCTCAGGCATATTCATGCTTCCAAGTTCATTGGCTCAAACAGCCAGCCCGCTTGGAGTAACCGTTGCCTGGCTTGTCACGGGCTTTGGTGTCATGATGATTGCGCTGATCTTCAGTAAGCTGTCCATCCGCCGTCCGGACTTAACTGCTGGACCGCAAAGCTATGCACGCGCGATGTTTAAATCAGAGAAAAATGGAAACTTGGCCAGCTTCAGCATGGTATGGGGCTATTGGATAGCCAACTGGATCAGCAACGTGGCGATGGTCACAAGCTTTGCCGGTTACCTGTCTACCTTCTTGCCGATAATGAGAGCTCAAAATGTTATTTTTTCGATCGGATCACAGGACATCCGGCTCGGTAAAATCATCACGTTTGGAGTTTGTACGGTTTTGCTGTGGGGAATTCACTTTATTTTGGTGAGCAGCATGAACAGAGCTGGAAAATTGAATTTTGTTGCAACAGCATCAAAAGTGGCCGGTTTTGCACTCTTTATTGTGGCAGCTCTTTTTGCATTCCAGTCATCCAATTTCGGTGAGTTCTATACACCTGTCGTTGATGAAGGCGGGACGTCACATGGACTGTTCAGCCAGGTGCAAATGGCAGCCATCTCTACGCTATGGGCGTTCATCGGTATTGAATCGGCCGTTATCTTATCAGGACGTGCGAAATCACAGCGGGATGTGAGCCGCGCTACGATCTTCGGACTCATTGTTGCTCTTGTGATTTACATGGCCATTACGCTTCTGACGATGGGAATCTTGCCTCCGGAAGTCTTAAAAGCCTCTGATAAACCTTTCGTTGATGCTCTTTCTGCCATAATCGGCAGTGCAGGTGCAAATGTCATGGCTATTCTCGCACTCGTTTCCTTATTTGGGGCAACGATTGGCTGGATCCTTTTAAGCGCAGAGGTTCCTTATCAAGCGGCAAAATCGGGGACTTTTCCTGCGTATTTTGCAAAAGTGAACAAAAAAGGAAGTCCAACAAGATCTCTTACTGTTACAAATGCGATGTCACAGATTTTGATTTTCTCTACGATTTCAGGAACCATCAGTCAGGCGTATACATTCCTGACGACAGCAGCTACACTTGCTTATCTGATCCCATATCTTGTTTCTGCCGTCTTTTTCCTGAAGCTCACCTTAAAAGGGGAAGCCATTGAAGGATCAAAAGGCGGGCGAGTCAAGGATGTCATCATTGCTGTTTTGGCACTAATTTACTCCTTATGGGTAATCAAAACAGGGACATCTGACCTTAAGACGTTTGGCCTCGGAATCGGCTTGTTCCTTGCCGGCTTTATTATCTATCCGTTGATAAATAAGCAACGTCGAAAAAGCGATGGATCCTCGGTTTCGGTGGAGAATTAAAATATATATAAGAAAAATTAGACCAATCTGCTTAGCAGGTTGGTCTTTTTGATTTGGAAAATAATTCTATAAAAGACGGAAAAAGTTTGCTACATTAAAAGGAAAGGAGGGTTCGTTTTGTTAGCTGATATACATAACAAATTATCGACGACCGGAAGCAATTTATCTAACCGTTTGGAAGATTTATTGACAGGTAATTTCTTTGGCACCATCCGCTATTTGCCGTTTGAAGCCGCTCTGGGTCATATCCTGAAAAAGGCAATATTTGAACAGGACGATGAACATGTGCAGTGGAGCAACCTTATTGAAAAAGAGAGAGGTTTTGACGCGGTGTTTGAGTTCTGGCCAAAACATCACGAGGGAGAAATTGATCTTCAGCTCCAGCTAGGCGGGACCTTTGCAGGGATCGAAGTAAAATACTTGAGCGGGTTGTCGTCTGAGGATGATGGAGATGCCGTGGATTTGCAGATTGATTACAAAGAAAGCAGAAACCAGCTTGCCCGTTATGCGAGAATGCTGGCTGAAATCAGCGAAGGAAAAACGGCTTACCTTATTTTTCTGGCACCGTTCGTCACGATGAAGAGTGTGCAAGAGGCCATTCGGAGTCGCTCTATTATTGAACCGTGTGTTCACCTTGGTTTTTTATCGTGGGAAGATGTGCTGGAGACGCTTAATGAGCTGCCGTTTGGCGATCTTGATTTGGGGAGGAAGCAAATCGTTCAAGACCTGCAGGAGCTTTTACGGAAAAAAGGATTTGAACGCTTTACGGGCTTCTCCCAAAGATTATTGGCGCAAGAAGTGTCAGATGAACATTATCAGTTTTCGCCGGAATCACTCAATAACACGGTGAGCTGGAGTTGGAACACCCAAACAATAAAGGAGGAAGAGCACTATGTCTTCAACGCTTAAAACAAAAGGGGAAAATATTACGAATGCCGTTCAGGTTTTGCAGGAAACTTATAAAAATTTGGACCTATTGTTTGCTGAACTGGATAGGGTGGGGAAGGAAGAAGGGTTTGTCAGTTTGACGCCGAGGTTTTTGCGCTGGAAGTCGGATGCTTATCCAGAGGGCTGGCTTACTACCAATTTTATTAAGCTTTATCAAAAAGAAACAGACTCTCCTTTGCCGCAATTGGATGAAGTGCGAGAAGGGACCTTATATGGCATTGAAGTTGAGCTTCAGCCTGAAATTGGATATCCTATCATATCACTTAATGAGTACAGTTATGATTTTACTTACTGGAACCGTCTTCCTTCCATTTCGGATCACTGGCTATATCATAATCCTTTTTATTTGGAAAACGAGTTTAATATAAAAGAAGAAAACGGAAAATGGACGAGTACACCATTAGACAAATACAAAAAAAGATACTGGGGCCTGCTGAGTGCAACCGGCCAGGAATTCCCGCTTGCCGAAATTTCTTCACCTGAAGACATCCGCATCAAATTGTTCGGAAAGATATAGTCAAAAGGATAATTAAGATGGACAAACAAGAGGTTATTCAAATAATTAAACAGGCGTTTAACCACACAGAAAAGCCGGTAGAGATCCCCTTGTTAAAAGGAAACAGAACATTTAATGCAAAGTGTACCGAAGAAGGAATATACGTTTCTAATTTGCATACATCTCCCTTTTTGCCGTGGGAGGCTTTTACGGAGACTGTTTCTCTGCTGGAAGAAAAGAACGGGCGTGCAATAAAAGGCGATGCAATGACCTGTAAACTCGGTGAGTCTGGCCTTCCCGTTGATTCTGTAGAAGGACGAATTGCATACAAAGTCTATAAAAAGCAGTTAGGGAAATCTGTTTTTCGCCGTATTACCCCGGTTGCCTGCATATTAGAGTGGGCAGGTCTTTGTGAGAACGGCAGAGGCGAATTACGTATTAAGAAATAAATACAGATACTGTAAAAGATAACATGGAAATCCGATAATAAAGAGAACACATTGAAGGGGATACACCATGAAACACCTGCTGAAATTATTGGTCGTTTTTGCTCTCCTGCTTGGGGTTTCTTACAATGAGAAAGCTGTCCATGCGGCATCTGCAAGCAGTGCAACCGTTAACACAATTAAAGTATCCTATTAAAAAAGGGCAAAGCTGGATTTCGGGTTATGAAGGAGAAGGTGGAAAGAGTAAAATTACTTCTGTCACAAAACCATAAAGACGATGGCAGGAACGTTACACATGTGGTAGAAGTTACAGAAAGTGATGGGTACAAAAGCTACTTTGCAAGAAACATAGGTTTTATTAAAGGGACTTACAAAGGCAAAACCATTACACAATTGGCTAAAATAAAGAAAAAATAAATGAGAAATAGAAAAACCACGGCTAATCCGTGGTTTTTTGCTATTTAGTGCTCCCGACCTCAGGTTTCACCCACAACTTCCGAAAATCCGCCCATCCAAAGTCATTCAGCCGAACACCCTTCAGCAGTACAGGATAGTTCCACTCTTTGGCGATATGGTACATGTGGAGGAGGATCTTTTCGTCCTCAATATATTTTTCGATTTCCTCCAGGATCAAATCCCGTTTCTCATAGCTTTCTTCCCGCGTGAACCGGGCTAAGTATTCATCCAGTATCTTAATTTGTTCTTCAGACAGCAGGGTACGCATGCTCCGTTCACTTTTTATAAAGGAAAGGAAGCCGTATTGGGTATCCCTCTCAAGCACTTCGCCTTTGGAGAGGATCTCTGCGTCAAGGGGCTGCGGATCCAGCAGAGAATAAGGCGACAGCTCCACAGAAATACCTGCTTCCGAGAATCTTTTCTGCAGCCATTCCGCTTCTCTCAATCCCTCGCTCGTATAATCCAAATACTTAAAGGTAAGAGTCTCTCCTTGATACGAACTTTTGCTTAACAATGCAATGGCGCGATCCAATGAAGTTGGGGGATACGATGAATGCTGGCTGCGCTCTGGCCACAGGCTGCTCGCCGGGCTGTTCCGCCGTCCGCCAAGCTCGGCGATCATCCGGTTCCGATCGATGAGTTCATCAACCGCTTGCCGGAAGTACAGGTCGTGGTGTGGACCTTCCTTTTGAAAATTAAAGACTAAATAGTGAGAGCCGTTGTTGTTCACCTTCATGTGGCGGTTTTCTGTCGCCTCACTGCCAGGCAGCTCATAGTGGACAATCCGGTCAGCGTTCAGTTCCACGAACCACAGCTCAACTCGGTCGAGCAGTGCCCGTCCGTTGAAGTGCTCATCAAATGCTTCCAGAATAAACACCTTATCGCTATACTGTATCACTTTGAACGGCCCGGTCCCGATGAGTTCTTTGCCCGTAATGATCGGAACATCATGCGGCACAATCGGCGCGTGGTAGGAGCTGAGGTAATGCAAAAAGAACACATTCGGCCGTTTTAAAATAATCCTCACTGCGTAATCATTGAATGTTTGGATGGATTGGATCTCGGAAAACAGGTGGCGGTAAGGTGATTGCACCGAAGGATCCTGCAGCCGGTCCAGCGTATATTTTACATCCTGGGCAGTAAGGATCCTGCCGTGATGAAACCGCACGCTTTTCCGTAAATAAAAGGTCCATTCCGTTTTATCAGGATTGACGTCCCAATGGTGGGCAAGGTGCGGCTCGAACTTCCCGGTCACTGAGTTGTAGTTCACGAGCGTATCAAAGATCTGCCGTACAAAATGTGCTTCTGCTGCTGTATAGGAATGAGCGGGATCAAGGGCGGCAAGCGGGCGTCTCATCGGAATCTTCAGCAGGTCGACTGAGCTTGAGATGGTCTGTTTGACCTGAAGGCCGAAGTTGTCCTGAATTCGGGCTTGAAGCTTTTTCGCCAAGTGTTCAGGCAGAAGAGGCCGGTTCAGAAATTCTGCGGCTTCTGTAATTTGGTTCTTCGCCAGCAGTTTTGCAAAGTGAGCCTCAACCGCTTCTTCCAGGCTGTAATGAAAAAGGACCTTTGAACGGTTGCCGCGGCCTTTTCCAGGAATCCACGTGAGCCATTTTTCCTCGCCCATCCGTTTTAAGAGAAGGTTGACGTTTCGTTTCGTACAGAAAAATAAGGTTTCCAGCTGGCTGACGGTGACTTCTGCCGGGGTTTCATCGATCTTTTCGGGATGCTGCAGATGCAGGATGATGTAGTAATCAAGGATTTCCATGCGGGTTTCCTCCATAAAAGGTGAAATTCTTTTCTGAATTTTACACTTTTTCTTCCCCTTTTACTAGAGGAAAATAAACAGCAGATAGAAGAAATGGTAAAAGGAGGGAGAAGCTATGTTTCGGGATTTGCATCCTAATATAAAGATAAGGATTATTACATCATTTATGACACGCGTGGTCGGAACGATGATTTTTCCGTTTATGGCGATCTACTTGTCTGCCAAGCTCGGGCAGGCGCTTGCGGGAATCATCCTGCTGATCAACGTGTTCGTATCCATCCTGGTCGGATTTTACGGAGGCTATGTTTCGGACCGGGTCGGGCGGAAAAAGGTGATGGTCGTTGGCCAGCTGATTACGGTTGTGGCGTTCGTGTTCATGACAGCAGCCAATTCCCCGTGGTACGATTCAGCTTGGCTCACTTCGTTCATGATGCTCATACAAAGCATCAGCTCGGGGCTGATGAATCCGGCGGCTGAGGCAATGCTGATCGACGTCAGTACGAAGGAAAACCGGAAGTTCATGTACAGCATTAACTATTGGGCCGTGAACCTGTCGATTGCGCTCGGTTCCATTGTCGGAGGATTCCTGTTTAAGTCTCACCGGTTTGAGCTGTTCACTGCCATAACTCTTGTCAGCATCTTCACGCTTTATCTGGTGGCTTATGTGATGAAAGAATCCTACACCCAGACGGCTGTTCCGCAAAAAGTGAATGTGTTCAAGGATATGGCAAGCAACTACAAAACGGTCATGAAAGATAAAATGTTTTTATGGTTCAGTCTAGCATCCACACTGATCGTCAGTATTGAATTTCAAACAGGGAATTATATTTCCGTACGTCTTGAGGAAGAATTCACGTCCCGGCTTGTAACGTTCGGCGATCTGTTTTCCTACCATCTTGACGGTCTGCGGATGATCAGCTGGATCCGGACGTTCAATACGGTGCTTGTTGTTGCAGGAACGGTTCTCGTCACACGCTGGATGAGCCGGTATTCGGACCAGAAAGTCATTTATACTGGCTTTTGGATGTATGCTGCAGGCTATGCAGTACTGGGCTACAGCAATTCAGCGGGATTGCTGCTTGTTTCCATCTTTATCGCAACAATCGGAGAGCTCATGTACGTTCCAGTCAAACAGTCCATGATGGCTGATATCGTAAATGACGATGCACGGAGCTCTTATATGGCGGTGCATGGATTAACCTTCCAGATGGCAAAAATCCTGGGAGCTGCGGGAATCACGATCGGTTCCTTCGTTCCTTCCTGGGGCATGGCTTTATCCTATCTCTTGTCCGGAATGCTCGGAATCTACTGTTTTACAAAAGTAACGGGACCGCTGAACAAGGCGGTTAAAAAAGAAACGAAAAAAGTGGCAGCAATATAAAAAAAAGGAGGCGTTTAATGTGCGTCTCCTTCTTGATAAAAAATGTATCGTATTGTACGATATAAAAAGAGGTGAAGAGGATGAATATTCAATTCATAAATGAGATATGGACCGATCTGTATTATTTATTGCATTACAAACACGAAGAACGGTTGACCCACCAAAATGTGAGGTGCATGCAGGCGGTGAAAAAGAATAAGGATGCCACGGTTGCCTTTTTGGCAGATGTCCTGCAGATTACGCATCATTCCGCATCCGAGCATGTGAAGAGGCTGATCGATAAAGGCTATGCTCAAAAAGAACGATCGGCGACGGATAAGAGAGCGGTATATGTGAAGCTGACCGGGTTAGGAGAGGAAGTACTCAAACGGAACACCGAACTGGACGAAGAAAAGCTGCAGAACGTTCTGGGCCGTTTGAGCAAAAAAGAACAACAAGAGATTTTGGACGCGTTTGAGAAGCTAAGAACGGAGGCAAAGCATGTATACAGTCGTTAAAATTACATTTTCGGCGCTGGTGATCGGTATGATTACCGCCCTTGCCAAACATTCCCCCCGTTATGGAGGAATTATCGCGGCTCTTCCGCTGGTCAGCCTGTTAAGTCTGTTTTGGCTCTATACACAAGGAGAGCGGACCGATCACCTGAGCCAGTTTTTATATGGTGTTCTGTACGGGCTGCCGAGCACCATCGTCTTGATTTTTGTTGTCGCTTTTTCCCTTAAGCATTCCATGCCTTTTTTTCTGTCGATTGTACTCGGGATCGGCGGATGGGGGTTGTGTTTGGTCCTTCAAAAGCTCCTTCTTTCAGGGGCTCTATTGAATCTGCGGTAGTTTACGTCTCCGAACGGTATGTTTTTCCGAGCTCTTCTCCCAGACTGAAGTAATGGCGGAAATTATAGATTAAAGGATTCCATTTAGCAGGATCGATGTGATTTTCCCCCTTGATGATGCCGGTGTGGGCATGAACGCTGACAGCCTGGGTCTCCACAATCGCAAAGAACGGTGAGTACTCGGGAATCCGGATCTGCTTTACTTCGGCTTCAATCTGCAGAGGGCATTCTGCGATTCTTTCAGGCTGGACTGAAATAGATGAAGTGGAAGTGAAACCTGCTGCTTCAAACTTATCTTTTTTGTAGGTGAAGCCAAGCTCTTGTTTGTATGGTGGAACCGGATCTTTTCCTGTATAAGGAGCAAGTCTTTCAACTTGTTCCCAAAGCGAGGCGTCTGGTATATTCAGCACACATTCCGGTGTTCTCTCCAGGTTTTCTATGGCTTTTCCACCGATTCCGATGCCTAATAGGATGCAGTCGCCGAGTGCCCAGGAGGACGATATGGGGCTGATGTTGACCGTGCGATCCTCATTTAATGTGGTTAGCAGAACGACAGGTGTTCCGTAGTATAAAATTTTCGGTGTGATGCTTGAGGTGTTTGGCAGAGTCTTCATTTGTATTCTCCTTTATATTGGATTCGGATTCAGTATAAAGCAGGAATTCTTCGATGTTCATCGAAGTATGGATGTAAAAGGAGGCGATGAGATTGATGGCACAATCGAATGTGGCTGAAATTGCTTCGATCGTAAGCGAGTCTTCACGCGCGGCCATATTAACGGTCTTGATGGACGGCCGATTTCATACGGCGAGCGAACTGGCCTGCATGGCCGGCATCAAACCGCAGACAGCAAGCTTTCATCTCTCAAAAATGCAGGAGGCCGGTGTGATCGCACAGGAAAAACAAGGACGGCACCGCTATTATGGCATTTATAATGAAGAGGTCGCGAAGGTAATGGAGTCCTTTCTTTTAATCGCCCCTCCTGTCAAAATCAAATCACTGAAACAGTCCTCACAGGACAAGGCGATGAGGTTTGCGAGAACGTGCTATGACCATCTGGCGGGCAGCGTCGGAGTTCAGCTGACCGATGCATTGTTGGAAGCAGGTTTTTTGGACGAAGATGAGGAGAATTTTATCGTAACGGAAGAAGGCGTTCATTTTTTCAAGGGATTGGCCATCGACCTTGAAACAATCAGCAAGAAACGCCGGTCCTTCTCCCATCGGTGCCTGGATTGGAGTGAGCGCCGCCATCATCTGGCAGGAGCGCTGGGCAATGCCCTTTTGGAACAATTATTGGAGCGGGGATGGATTGAGCGAGTTCCGCAGCACCGGGCGGTTAAGGTAACAGAAGAGGGGAAAAAAGGACTGAAGGAAACGTTCGGAATGGACCTTTTAAAGGAGGGAAAGTGAGGTGGCAAGCCATAAAGAAATCGTTTCAGAGACAGGCAAGCAGATGCTGCAGCAGGTCCGGGGAATTTGTATTGGTTTTCCGGAAGTTAAAGAGCATGTCGATGGTTTTGGCCATACATCGTTCCGTGTGAAGGACAAGCCCTTCGTCATCATGGGAGAGAATGAACAGGGCACTTCATTGGCGATAAAAACACTGCCGGAAACTCAGGAAATTCTTCTTCAAGAGGAGCGGTTTTTCAGACCTGCTTACATCGGCCAGCATGGCTGGACCTCGATCTACCATTCAGGCGGGGTGAACTGGAAAGAGATTCATAGCCTGATTCTTGAAGCCTATCAGCGGACGGCGCCTAAGCGTTTGGTAAAATTGCTGGAAGAAAACCAATAATGCGAAGAGGAAAGGAAGTACATACCATGAACGATAAAATAGAAGAGTACCTTGCAAGCAACAGAGATACACATTTGAGCCAGCTGAAAGATTTTCTCGCCATACCAAGCATCTCGACGCAGACAGAGCACAAGGGAGATATGGAAAAAGCAGCGGAATGGACCGCAGAATCCTTACGCCAGCTAGGCATGGATAATGTAAAGGTATATGAGACAAAAGGCCACCCGGTCGTGTATGGTGAATGGCTTAAGGCAGAAGGAAAGCCGACTGCCCTCATCTATGGCCATTATGATGTCCAGCCTGTCGACCCGGTCGAGCTATGGAACAGCCCGCCTTTTTCTGCCGAGATTCGTGATGAAAAGCTCTATGCCCGTGGGGCGAGTGATGATAAAGGCCAGACCTTTATGCACTTTAAAGCACTGGAAGCTTTTTTAGAAACAACAGGTACCTTGCCGTTGAACTTCAAGTTCTGTATTGAGGGCGAGGAAGAGATGGGAAGCCCCAACCTGCCTGCTTTTGCGGAGGAACACAAGGACTTATTAGCTGCTGACCTGATCGTGGTTTCGGATACAGGCATGATCGAAAAAGGAAAACCCGCCATCACTTACGGACTTAGAGGATTGTGCGGCCTGCAGATCGACTTGAAGGGACCGAGCGGAGATGTTCACTCCGGATTGTATGGCGGGGCGATTCAGAATCCGATTCATGCACTCGTTAAAATCGTAGACTCCTTCCATAGTGAGGACGGACATATTTTGGTGGATGGTTTCTATGATGATGTTTTGACGGTTACCGAACAGGAGAAGGAAGAGTTTGCTTCCCTTCAGTTTAATGAGGAGGAAGTGAAGAAGGAATTAGGTGTGAATGAGTTATACGGTGAAGAAGGCTACTCTTACCTTGAGCGCACATGGACCCGTCCGACTCTTGAGGTGAACGGGATCTATGGCGGCTATCAAGGCGGAGGTTTGAAAACAGTACTGCCGTCAGAAGCCCATGCGAAAATTTCGTGCCGCCTTGTGCCGAATCAGGATCCTGATAAGATTGTTGAACAGCTCAAACAGCATATCACGAAGCATCTCCCAGCTGGAGTTGAAGTAGAAATGTCTCGCTTTGATCAAGGCCATCCTTACTTGACGCCGATCGATCATCCTTATGTTCAGGCAGCCGGCGAGGCTTATGAAAAAGTGTACGATGTGAAGACTTCCTATATAAGAAGCGGCGGTTCCATTCCGATCATCGCAACATTTAAACAGTTGTTTAACCTGCCGATTGTATTGATGGGATTCGGCCTGCCGAATGAAAACTTCCACGCACCAAATGAGCACTTCCATCTTGAGAATTTTGATAAAGGGATGCGCGTTCTGTGCCATTACTGGGAAGATGTCGCGAAAATAGAGCTGTAAGAGAGAGTATAGTACCCAGGCTGGTGTTGAGCCTGGGTTTTTTCGTGGGTTTGGGGCAGACGGAATCGGGCGGCAGGTAAAAACAATCATACTCCAATAAAAAAGGAGCTGTCCTGAAAGTTAAAATTTGACCTTTGGGCAGCTCCTTTTTGGCGTGGAAAATCTTCAATGAAAAGTTGATTGGAGTGCAAGGTGCGAGACTCCTGCGGGACTAGCGTGACAGGTGAGACTCCGGCCGGTGCTTGCACCAAGAGGCTNNGCCTGGAACGGAAATCAGCAGTTTCCAGACTTCTTGGACAACCCTAATAAAAAAGGAGCTGTACAGAAAGTCATCAATTGACCTTTTGGCAGCTCCTTTTGTTTAGAAAATCTTCGGTGAAAAGTTGATTGTAGTGGAAGGTGCGAGACTCCTGCGGGACGAGCGTGACAGGTGAAACCCGCAGGCGCTAGCGC
>NZ_JARMMC010000002.1:0-141912 GCF_036216745.1 Fictibacillus sp. B-59209
GGACTAGCGGGACAGGTGAGATCCACCGGCGCTGGCGCCGGTAAGGCTCACCGCCCGCCCCGCGGAAAGCGAGCATCCTGAAACGGAAATCAACCACTCTCAAAAGCAACAAAGGTTACGAAAACAGCTTTCCTAAAGAACTTTCTGTCAAAAGAAGGATTTACATGTAAATTTATGGAATAAATTGTAGTAATGAGGTACCAGATGTGCCTCCTTATTTATTCTTCTTTTGATCGGAGGCCATTGAAAACGGATGAAACGTATTTTCATAACTTTATTCACATCCCTTCTCGGCATTTTGCTGATGGGCGCCATCCCGTTTGCTTTTAACGGGACATCGTTTAAGATCTCGTCATACAGCGAGGGGTTGAAGATGCTGCTCAGCAGCCTGACCCATCCCTTTAATATCATGTATCCAGCCGAAGCCACATCACGAACCCTCTTCCCAGATATTTTAGAACCCTACATTTACTCGATGATTGTCCTTTTTTCAGCGCTTTTTCTCGCCATTATTGTGGCGCTCGCCCTCAGCATCCTGATCTCACTGCTTCCAAAGCCACTGTATAAAGCGTCTAAAGCTGTTTTGTTTGTCTTTGAATCTTTGCCCGATGTTCTGATCGCAGTTCTTGTACAGTTCTTGATTATCTGGTTTTATAAAAAAACGAATATCTTGCTGTTTAATATTGCTTCCTTGGGCAATGAACAGCCTTATGCCCTGCCCATTCTCTGTCTGAGCGTATTGCCGATCATCCTCTCTTTGCGGATCCTGCTGTTTCATATGGAGGAGGAATGGGAGGAGCCTTATATTGAAAACGCAAGGTCAAAAGGTCTGACAAGGCTATACATACTGCTGCATCATGTCCTTCCCAACACATTGGTTCACTTTTTTCATCAGTCCAGGATGATTCTTTGGTTCATGCTCTCCAACCTGCTCGTGATTGAGATTTTATTTAACATTTACGGCATCACAAACTTTGTCTATCGTCATGGAGATCCTCCGGTGTTTACGGTTGCTGCCATGCTGGTATTCATCCCGATGTATGCCTTTTTTGTCCTTGGCTCCATGTGGACGAATAAATGGGCCGTTCAAAACGAAATGGCCGCCACCGCCGCAGCACAATCTTCTTTTAGCTTCCAGCCCTACTGGCTGATCATCAAGCGCTTTTTGCTGCGAATAGTGAGCCCGCTTCGGTATGTGGGTGCCCAGCCCTTGTTTGTTGCCGGTTTTTGCATCATTGGGTGCTTGCTCGCCCTGAGTCTGATCCACAATTATGCGTTTGACAATGAGATTCCAAAAACACCGATACTGTATGCGAAGGACGGATTTACGGCTCTTGGAAGATCACCGTTTGAGCCTTCTTCGCGGTTTTGGTTCGGTACCGATCAATTCGGCAGCGACCTTCTGTATAAAATCGTGTCAGGCGCGAAGTACACGCTCGGGCTCGCCTTTTTCATCAGTCTGACCCGGCTCTTGTTCTCGTTTGCGGGCGGCTATCTGTTTTATGCGATGAATCCCAGGTTTAAAGAGTGGCTGAAAGGTATAGTCGATTCCACCCACTATGTACCTGTTGCCCTGCTCTGCTACTTCATTTTGTTTCCGGTCGTACTTTCTGAAGGACTGACATTTTGGCAAAAAGGCATGTTCCATATCATGATTCTTACTCTGGTGGCAGTGCCTGCTATTTCAGTCATGATCGGCGCTGAGATGGAGCTGATCTCCAATAAAGAATTTGTTTCAAGTGCGCGTGTTTTGGGCGGTGGCCGTTTTCATGTTTTTTACAAGCATCTCCTCCCGCATATGCTGCCAAAGCTCTCTTTCATCTACATCCAGCAGATCATGTACGTCTTGATCTTGTTCGCACATCTTGGGCTTCTGCAAATGTTCTTCGGGGGAACGGTTCTGGAAGAATATACGATGCAGGGCGGCGACTATATCCCGATTTCCATGTCCAACGAATGGTCGGGACTGATCGGCTCCTATTACCGACAGATGCTGCTGCGTCCGTATCTTATCATCATCCCTGTCGTGTTTTTTGCCGTTGCCATTATTGGGGTCAACCTCATGCTGGAAGGGCTGAAAAAGGCAATCGAAGATCTTCAGTGGGGACGAAAGAAATTTTTCCATCCCGCTTCTATCGTGATTGCAGCTGTTGCTGTCGTCTTTTGTTACTTTGCCGTCCACAAGTTTTCTGATGATTTTACGAAAAAAAAAGCAATCGCTGCCGCACAGAAAAAGCCGGTCGTGAAGATTCCAATTGTGGAATTGGACAAAGAAACTCTGGACAGGTTTGAAGACGGGGAAATGAATGGTGTAAAGGATTTATATTATGTTGGTTCATTTTTGGATCGCGACACGCTAAAGTGGGGATATGGCAAACCTATAAAAACAAAAGAATATGAGAAGCGAACAGACTACTATTATAAAGAAGACGGTTACCAGATTATCCTTTCTTCCGGCTTCAATCGCCGGGTTTCAAGGATTCAGGTCCAGTACGACAGCACGCGTGAGGATATTCTAAAGGCTATGAAAAAAAAGCCCGATAAGGAAACAAAAAAAACACTGGATTATCTTAGAGGGGACTACCTCGCACGTTTTACCGAGTCCTCCCCCGATCACTGGTGGATCAGCATCCAGGATCAGTACTATTTTAGATAATGACGAAAGCCGCTCCGGAAAGATCTCCGTGGCGGCTTTTTTCAGTTAAACCGTTGCTTTTCGAAGGAGTAAATAGGACAGGACTGTCAGACTGGAGAGCTTTACTGGCTCCACAGTTCTTTTGAATTAAATGGGGCGAAGACTTCGCATGTAAAAAGAGCCGATTCAGTGCTCGCTTTCGCTGCAAGAGTGACCACTGCGGTAAAATTTACTCAAAATCATTCAAAAAAGACCCTATTGCTTCCCGGTTGCGTTGATTTCCACAAAAAACTTAGGCAGAATGCTCTGCCAGATCTTTTTATTATCGAAAACAGGAATTTATTATTGAAATTCTGATTTCATTATTGAAAACGCCGATATATTATCGAAAAGTCCACTTTTATTATCGAACGGTATATACACGGCACCCCCATCCTCATCCATCACACATAAAAAAAGCCTGCAGCCCTTTTGATTCGGGACTGCAAGCTTCATTTATTCAGGAAACTCACTTTTCTTTTCCGCCAGCTTTCTATGCAGCTCGTCCTCTTCCTCTGAAACATAGCCTTTATGAAGGAGGGAGTTGATTTTATGGTGCTGAAAATAGATGGTGTTGTTGCCGTCGATATGTCCGCCAGGGTAAAAACAACCGATGTAATCAAAAAGCACTTCACCTTCTCCGGCGGATTGAAGCCTTCCGTAGATCATCACCGGCCGGTCGGTGTTTTCCAGGGTGATCACTGATCCGATGGGCAATGGGAAATTCTCTGTCATGGGTCGGCCTCCTTCTTTATGGGCTACTTTCCTCTTCTATCCTTTGTTTAATCCTAAAAACGAAAATGTTTACGATTTTTACAAAGTCGCTGTGAAAAAGGGTGAAAGGAAACGGAATAAGATAAAAGAAACCATACAACGCTGGGTTGTACGGAATCAGCCATTAAATCTTCCCATCATAATGGTGTTATAGTATTTACCATCAGAAAGGATCTTGTCATTTTTTAATACTCCTTCTATTTCAAAGCCAAGTTTTTCATAAAGATGAACGGCGTTCTCATTTGTTTCTAATACATTCAATGTGATTTTTTTAATTTCATTGGAGTCCGCCCAGGCTATCGATTCTTTTAAAAGATTTTTTCCAATACCATATCCCCAAAATTCTTTTAAAATGCATATTCCAAATTCGACTTTATGGGAGAAACGAGTTAACGGATTTCCCTCGCACCTTGAAAACCCGACGATTCGATCATCAACTGCCGCAACTAAAAATAAGCTCGTTTTATTTTCATGATCTGTTTGAATGATTTGTCTAAAACCTGAGGCATCGATGAACGCCTCTCCTTTTTCTCTGTCTAAATTTTCGGTCTCTCCATCAATCTGCACTCTTAAATCAGAGAGTTCTTTTGCATCCTTATCCATTGCAGACCTGATCGTGTAATCTAACCCCTTAACATGAAATTCTTTTTTGCTAACGATCATGATACGTATTACCCCCCTGTACTTAATTAACTTGTTTACCAATTAATTACACTCCAACAAGAATAACTAATAATGAAAAAAGCCGCAAGCACTGATGCTCGCGGTTTCTTTTACCACTTATAATTGTAAATTTTCCAAGCGGCTTTGGAACTGGATTTTGAGAGATAGAGAGTTTGGTGGTAAGTGTACATATCATCTTTGTGATATTGATAGACTTTCAAATACCACTTGCCGTTCTTCGAATAATACGTAACGGAAGGCTTTTTAGGCGCCTCTTTCCCGCTCCAGTCAAATCCCCAGATTCTGTACGCTGGAAAGTCTGTCGCGAGCCACTCATAGAGTTTGTTGCCTTTTTTATCTTTTTTGTAGGACGCCATGTCATATTTTATGAGTTTGTCGATGTAGGCTGACGTGTGGGTGGGTGACAGTATCTGATGAATCTGCTTTTTCGTATACGCTTTGTTGCTTGCTATCTTGTTCTGCAGGCTGATGGCTTTGTCTGTGATGTTTTTTGCTTCTGTACGGGACATCGTGTGGTAGAACCTCAAGTATTTTGTGGCAACATAGCCGTTTTTCTTGTTGTATTTGATCTTGGACCATCCGCTTTTCGTTTGGGAATAGATGGTCAGCCTGGTGTTGTCTTTATGGGACCCGATCACTTTATACTGTGTTCCTGGTCCGCTTCTGACGTTTAGCTTGCCTGATGTAACATCCACATAGGCGATTTTTGCAGGTGAGGCTTGAGCAATTTGGGACGGAAAAAGAGAAGTGACGAGCCCAATGGCCAGCAATAGAATCACTACGATTTTTAGAAAGCCCTTTTTCATGCCGGATTTTTCCTCCCTTAAGGTTTGGTATGGACATGCCTTATCGTTCCAGCGTATGCTGGATGACCTTTTATTATGTAAAAATATAGAAACAATAACTAGCTTTCTCATTCCCTATTTTTTGATATTGTAGTCCACAAAAAAAAACGACGAAATTTAATCAATTCGCCGCTCTACTTGTTTAGGATTTGGCTGACTCTGTTTTGCATGGATGCGATGACCGTTTTTTTGTATCGGACCGCGAGCAGCAGGACTTTGATCTGCTGGGGCCGTGACAGCTTTTTAAAGCGAGGTTCCTTCGTTAAAAATGAACGGACGATGGACCAGCTTTTCGGATGCATTGGAAAATCATCGATCGGCTGCCGGCCGCTGAGACGTGTGAGCCACGTTTTGAGGCTGGATGGTTCATCGACAATGCACGGAGCGTATTTGTTTTTCGTGTGTTTTTTCAGATAATCTAGCCGGTCCTGTCCACTAACCACTACATAATGGCCATCTTTTTTACTCTTTTGGACCACGAGCACATGCATGCAGTCCCACATGATCGTACGGAGCTTCTTTAAATGCTCCGTTATTTTTATGGAGATGCCGGGTTTGATGCTGCTCAGAGGGATGTATTGCACGGTAAACTTCATGTTCTGCCTCCTCCAATGGATGAGTGAGCGTAATGTTTCTTAGGCAGTATATGAAAAGACTGGGCGGATGGTACTTTGACTTTGGATGACAGAATCGAATGGTTCGCCGCCCTTTTTTTTGGCCATAATGGTAAGGATTCTGGAGATGGGGTGAGGTTGTGAGGCGAAAAACAATCTGGGTGTTAAGCATACTCTTTATGATCTTCATGCTTGTCCTGTTTATTATGTACCTTATCAAGGGGGATTCGTCCCGCTGGCAGGTCGCTCTGGGTGGTGTTGCGGTCAGTGCCCTGCCGCTCCTGCTGTTGCGGTTAAAAACGGTTCCTTTTAATACCGCCCTTATTATTGGCTATTATGTGTTTCTTTTTTGTACTACGTATTTGGGCTCTATTGCGAGTTTTTATCTACACTTTAAATGGTGGGATTCGACGCTTCACCTTTATAAAGGAGTTTATGTCGGTTTCGCCGCCATAACGTTATATCACGTTTTATTGCCGGGACGGGTACGGCAGGAAGCCTCTCCTTGGCTGCTTTTTCTCTTCGTCTTTTCCCTTCCCGTGATTGCGACCGTGTTTTGGGAGACCTATGAGTTCGTGGGCGATCAGTTCTTCACCCACACGATGCAGATGGGCGGAAACAAAGACACGATGCTCGATATCATCTTCGGCATGGCGGGCGGTCTGGTCGTGGCGGTTTATGCAAGGGTGCGGCGGGGAAGAGTTTCATAGCCGGTGCCACATAGTCGGTGCCAGGCACCGGCGTTACATACTTGTGTAATTGCGGTGTCAGGCACCGTTTAAGGCACCGTTTAAGGGAGGTTGTTGTATGTGGAGTGCAGCCATGTGGGGAGGCATTTCCGGCTCTGCTGTTTTACTGGGTGCTATAGCAGCTATGGCATTCCCCATCAAAAAGAAAATCATCGGCTTCATCATGGCGTTTGGGACGGGTGTGTTGATCGGCGCAGCCACATATGAACTGCTGGGAGAATCCGTTCATTCTGGAGGTTTGTTTCCAACATCGATGGGATTTGTAACCGGTGCGGTTGTGTTTACGGTGCTGGATCTCATTGTTTCCCGGAAAGGGGCACACAAAAGGAAACGGTCTGCCGGCCAGGATGGAGCACCCAGCGGCTCCGGCCTTGCGATCTTTATCGGAACCGTGATGGACGCCATACCCGAATCCATTATTATCGGGGCCAGTCTCATTGAAAATAACAGTGTCAGCTGGCTGCTCGTCATCGCTATCTTTATCAGTAATATACCTGAGGGGCTGTCGAGTACGTCCGGGATGCTGAATAGCAATGTGAGCAAACAGAAGATCCTCGTCCTCTGGATTACGGTGCTGGTGATCTCAGCCTTCTGTTCATGGGCGGGATATCTATTTCTGGAAGGTGCTTCTGAAGAACTCATGGCTATCATCGCTTCCTTTGCAGCAGGCGGCATCATCACCATGGTCGGCTCGACAATGCTGCCTGAAGCTTTTGAAGAAGGAGGCTCACTCGTTGGCCTGCTCGCCTCCATCGGTTTGCTCGCTTCTCTCATTTTGACAAAAATTTAATCACGTCATGTGGTGTAAGTCCTTGGTAGTATGGCAGTGCCAGGCACCGCTCTTTGATATAGTTCAAAAGCGGAAGCCAATATAAAATAAAGGGCCCTTTCTCAATGAGAAAGAGCCCTTTATTTTACTCGGCACTATTTGTGTTATTTTTAGCTATTCGCGCGCCTGCCACTGAACTTGCCAACCGCTACAACAAGAATAGCGAGTGCAATCGGCAAGACGAGATGAAGGTTAAAATGAACTCCCTCTAAGTAATGACCGACAGCCTTGTCCTTTAACATCATTTCGCCAGCTGTGTAGCCTAAAAGTGCAGCACCAATGATGATGATGATTGGGAATTTCGCCATGATCTTCATAAGCAGCTGGCTTCCCCAAATGATTAACGGAATACTGATGATCAAACCAAGAATGATGAGTACAATGTTTCCGTTCGCTGCTCCCGCCACGGCTACAATGTTATCCAGACTCATGACCAAGTCAGCGATAATAATCGTTTTGATGGCCCCGGACAAGCTGGAATTTGCCTCAATGTCTTCATCTTCTTCTCCCTTTAAAAGACTGATGGCGATCCATAAAAGCAGCAGTCCGCCAGCAAAGTTCAAGAAAGGGATCTTCAGTAAGTATACTGCAACAAATGTTAAAACGACCCTTAGAAATACCGCCCCAAACGTACCAAAGAAAATCGCCTTGTTTCTGTGCCGCTCCTCCAGGTTACGGCAGGCGAGTGCGATAACAACCGCGTTATCTCCGCTCAACACAATATTTATAAGGAGGATTTCCAAGAGATTTACCAATAAATTATCCATGAAACCACCTTATCTATAACAATTAATTTTTCTATTACCACATTATAATAGTTTACCATTTTTTATTCTATATCATAACTGTTTTGTTCATAAAAACTATTTTTGAGGATTTGGACTGCGGTGCCTGGCACCGCACAGATGAAATTTCATCATACCTCAACATTATTAAACACCACTTAATAACATCTTGTAATACTAATGGCTAATTGATTTAACTAGTTCACCCTTCCCCTTTACACTTTGTTTATTAAAATAGCTCTACGAACTAGAGTTAAAAATGAACACACTGCAAGGCTGCAGCAAAAACGGCGGTTTATGGAGTTGCAATCTCTTCATAGGTTTTTCATTAGACTTTTCAAACCCTGCACGCTTGTAGTGTCATGAGGCGTCTCTGCAGGATGCTTATGTCTATAATTTCGACATATTTCCCGGGAAAAGCACAAGGATCTTGGTTGCAGGAAATGATTTCCACTCTATTCATAATCAAACTGCAAACTAGCTTTATTTCTAGCCTTTCAATCGTGCATTAGAGTTTTTCTTTTCACTGGGGATTGTCCACAGCGGTTATTTTGAACGAATCCGCACCCAATAGTTTTTCGCAAAGGAAAAAGAGCCTTTCTGCGATCAGCAGAAAAGCTCTTTTTTTATTCAGGCAAACGGAATCGGGATGAGTCTGCGTCAGTACCTTCAGGAGAATGCTGCACCTCTGCAGTTCCCACTTTCACTGGACGCTCCCTTTCCAGGCGTTTTACGGCATTTTTTAATTGAATGATCTTAATGAATCCAAGAAGTCCAACAGCCAGTCCCCCAATGGCAGCAGAGCCTAAAATAATGAGAACAAGCGGCCATTTAATCTACATCAGCCGTTGACGACCGCAAAAACGGCGATCAACACAACAAACAGCAAACCAAAAAGCAAATACCCTTGTGCTTTCATACTCTTTAGTCCTTTCTGTGTCCATTGATCGGATAAACGATGGTGTTCAATAAGGCGCCAATGATGATGATCATGGCGGACAAGTAAAACCAAAGCATCAGAACGACAATTCCGCCGAGTTGGCCATAGAGCGCCGAATAGTTGTTTCCCCTGACATAAGCGGCAAATCCCATGGAAACGAGCTGCCAGCCGATCATGGAAAAAAAGGCGCCCGGAATCACTTTCGTCACGTTCAGCTTCACGTTCGGTGCAAAATAATAGAGTCCGATGAAGAATAGAAATAAGAAGAGACTGCCTAATCCCCATTGCATGAAAATCCATAATTTATGATAGCCATCTAATGAAAAAACATCGTTTAAGTAATGCCTCATCAGCTGTTCAATGATCGGAACAAAAACCGAGAGCAAGATCGCGAGCATAAAGCCGATCGTAAGTACGATTCCTTCTAGTATTTGTTTTAAAAAGCTTTCTTTTATCTCAATAACGTAGGCATCATTCAATACTCGTTTAATGCATCGAAAGCCCATGGAAGAAAGCCATAAGGTAATAATACTGAATGAAAGCAGATTGCCCTGCTGGTGTGTCACAGTATACGTCAGGGTCTTTTCGATCAAGTGGTACGTATTTTCCGGCGCATAAGGCTTAGCAAGTTCCAAAATGTTTTCTTCTTGTATGGGCATGTAGGCCAACAAAGAATATATCACCAATAAAAACGGAAACACAGACATTAAAAAGTAATAGGCCATCTGGGCAGACAAATCATATACTCTCAGCGTAATAAAGCGGTTGGCGAGCTTCTTTAGAATATCAGCAGCTGTCATATTAGCCCCCTTTCTTTTCGGCCTTCAAGTCATTCAGCAATTATACATATCATAGAAAAAAATGCAAATGGAAGGCAGCCCCACTTCTGCCTTCCTCTGGTGGACATGGTACAAAGGATATGTGGCTTCTCACAGTTTTAGAAGCCTTTTTCATTAAAATGGTGCCAGGCACCGTGATTACACAAGTGTGTAAACGCGGTGCCTGACACCATTATGTAAACCATCTTTATGTTAACTCCTGATGCACTTCATGAGCTGCATTCACAGCGGATTCAATGGAGCCCTGCATCCAGCCGTGAGTTTTGGTCGCATGTTCTCCCGCAAAATGAAGCCTGCCTTCTGGAGTGGAAATGGCATCTCCGAATTCCTGCTCCTGAAACGGCTTAAACATTGTGAAAGCCCCGCCTGCATATGGATTGTTCGTCCAGCAATAGGAAACACCCGTCGTAAACTCCCTGTACACTTGAGATCCGTGTAAAAAGGAGAGACACTTCAGCGTTTCATAGATCCTCGTCTGGTTCGGCAGGCAGCTCCAAAGATTGGAATCATCTTCCCATGTATAGCTTCCGAGAACCACTCCTGACTGGATTCCATCTGGATAGTGGCTCGGATAATATGTAAACCGGGATGCCTGGTCAGATATCGCCTTTCCTCCCCGCAAACCTTCTTCTTCCCAGAATCGCCGTTTAAATTGCAGACCGACTTTTGTTGAAGGCACATAATGGAGCTCCCGAATCGCTCGTCTTTTATAGTAGGAAAGTGACTGCTCAGGCTCAATCTGTACAAAATTCAGAACGGAAAAAGGCAAGGTGATAATTGCCCGGTCAGCTTCAAAGACTTCTGTTTCTCTGCTTGTCGGATGTTCGGTGTACAGTGTTACTGTTTTTGGACCCTGTACAATTCTTGTCAATCGTTTTTCCATCAGCAGCCGGTCACCGAGGCGCGGCACAAAAGCTTTCGGAAGCTGGTCATTTCCTCCAGTAATCTCAAACCACTTCATCTCCCGGTTAATAAATATAAGCAGGATGTCTCGCAACGTTTCCAGAAAAGAAAGCTCAGGAAATCCTTCCAGTGACAGAAGGACCTTGATTTTATCCACCGCACCTGAAGATAAAGACCTGCCGAAGGGGTTATGTTTCAGGAAACCATCTACCGAATAGTTTCCGAAGCGTTTGATGATTATGGGCCAATGCCGTTCAGGATCCTCGTTCACATAATCCACGAGCGGCTGAATGGCATATCTTAAAAGGTTTTCTGCCGTTTTTCCTTTCTCATGCGCAGCAACCGGGAAGCCAAGCAGATCGGGATTCTTATCATAAATACCAGAACGGACTTTTCTTCCATTAATATAAAATAAATCATCCGGCAGGGCGTTAACAAATCGGTTATACGGCAGTTTGAACTTATGAAGGTACTCAAACACCAGCTTGTGATTTTCAGGTATCCTCATAGCCCCTGCCTCAAAATGGTGCCCTTCTGAAAATGGTGATCGGACGGAGTAAATTCGTCCTCCGACCCGGTGGGAGGCTTCTAAAATCCGTACATCATGCCCTGCATCCAGCAGCAAAGTACCTGCTACCAGCCCTGCTATTCCAGCCCCGGCCACTATTATTTTCTTTGGGGCTGCAGCAGGTTTCAGCCCGTTCCTGATCACGTTCAGCATTTCATCTTCTGATAGGATCCTTCTTACCATACGAAGCCCCCCAACTCTTGAACTTTTTCCCAATATATTCCTCATGCGAAAAGAAAATTAATTTTAATATAACAATAAACTTAAAGCCCTCTACTAGAATCCCAGGCGTAGGGACTGTTCTTATTCTAGAGTAAAGCCCGATTACGGTTCATAGACCAATAGGCTGTTTCCTATATAAAAATAAAAATCCCGCATCTGCGATTGACTCGCAGTTGCGGGATTTAGTTATTCGGTGTTTTGATTATGGTGCCAGGCACCCCTTTTACACACATGTCAAAACGCGGTGCCTGGCACCATCAAGTAGAGTGGCACCATTATGTAAACTCCTATACAGGCAGTTCCAGCGACACCGTTGTTCCCTTTCCCACCTCTGAATGAACTTCCAGCGTCCCGCCTACAGCCCGTGCTCTTTCTTCCATGCTGAACAAACCGACACCGGGTTCATCATGTTCAGCATCGAACCCTCGGCCATTATCGCTCACATTCACATGGACACTCCCATCCGTATCCGTTCCTTGAATCGATACCGCCGCTTCAGTTACACCTGCGTATTTCCTCACATTCGTTAGCGCCTCCTGAATAACCCGGTAAATGGTCGTTTCTTTTTCAATGCTCAGCCTTCCGAAAAGCGAGCAATCAAACTTCACGTCAATCCCATAGTTTTCACCGAAACGAGACAAAAATGAACGAATGGCAGGAACAAGTCCAAGATCGTCCAGAACGGACGGGCGCAATTCCCAGGAAATATCGCGCACTTCTTCAATCAGTTCTGATGCCTCCTGCTGCATCTGCTCCAGCAGTGGATGCTCCTTTTCCGAACGCATCCGGTTGATCGTAATCAAGTGACTGTACAAATTTTGCCCGATGCCGTCATGCAAATTCCGCGACAGACGCTTCCGTTCTTCCTCCTGTACGTCCAGCAAGCGGGTCATCATATGCTGAAGCTCCTTCTCCACCCGCTTTTTATCAGTAATCTCAGAACGGATGGCCAAGTACTGATAGGGTCTTCCGCTTTCATCAAGAAAGGGGACGATGGTCGTGTCCACCCAGTAATAGGATCCATCCTTTGCCCGGTTTTTCACTTCACCACGCCATACCTTGCCGCTTGAAATGGTTGACCAAAGGTTCTGCATGAACGCCTTAGGATGATAGCCCGAGTTGATCAGACGGTGATCCCGGCCCACCAGCTCCTCCCTCGGATACTGGGACACGCTGCAAAACTTATCATTCACGTAGGTGATGATTCCCCTGCGGTTGGTAATCGCCACGATCGCTGACTCGTCCAGTGCAAATTTAAAGTCGGCCAATTCCTTTTCGCGGGCATAAGCGCCAGCAGCATCCTCTGCCTCGATCTCAATATCTTGAAGGAGCAGCAAAGAATACGTCGCACCATCCAGCTCAAATGAACTCTTTCTTATAAAAAGAGGAAATTCAAGACCGCTCTTTTCTTTCCCAAAGCAGGGGACCAATTTCTCCTCTTCCAGCTTCTCGATGTTCAAGACAGGAACCAGTTCTTCAATCTTAACCTCATCTAAACTCGGCCATCCAAATCTATCTCGAGCCGCTTCATTCATTGACTTAACCGCACCGGAGGAATCAATGATTATCTGTCCTTTCCTCCCTATATCCTTTTGGTCCACTTTCATCCCCTCTTTTCAAAAGAGCTATTTATACCCCAGGAGTCCTTTTTTTAGAGCATATTCAACCAGTTCTGGCCTGGTTTTCAATTTAAGTTTCTCCATTAGATGGCCTTTATGGGTCTCCACCGTCTTCACACTGATAACCAGCTGTTCACCGATTTCTTTATTAGAATAGCCTTTGGCGATCAAGGTCAATACTTCCTTTTCACGGTCTGACAGCAACCTGTAGGTATCCGTTGTTCCCTGTTTCACATGATTTAAATATTCTTCCATAAGGCGTTTGGTAGCCGCCGGATTCAAATAAGCATTTCCATGATAGACACTCTGGATGGCTGCCATGAGTTCTTCGTGCGGTGCACTTTTCAAAATACATCCTGAAGCACCTGCCTGAATCGCCTGAAATAAATATTCCTCATCGTTGTGCATCGTTAAAATCAAGATGGCACAGTCAGGAAGCTGCTTCTTTAACTCAGAGGTCGCCGACAGCCCATCCTTGCCATGCGGCATGCTCAAATCCATGATGACAACATCCGGCTTGAGTTCCAGTGCTTTTTGAATCCCTTCGTTACCTTCCGATGCCTCCCCGGCTACATCGAAATCCGGATGAGCGTTCAGCAGCATCATGAGCCCCTGCCGCACCACCGCATGATCATCCACAAGCAGAATCTTAATCAAGGTAGGTCCCTCCTTCCTCTTTTCATCACATTTCTTCTAGTTTACCATTTTCGGTTTTGGTTTGGTGCCAGGCACCGGCTTTTGACATATGTCAAAATGCGGTGCCTGGCACCCAACAATTCTGCACCAAACCCCTCCACCAAACAATCCAATTGTTAGCCGCATTAATATTTGGGTTGGGTAAAGAGGATTTTATTTCTTAAGCAAAGAATTTAGTAGGATAGAAAAATAATTTCAGTATAAGAATCCAAATGAACACCACTACTTCCCTGATTTCAACTTAATCGATACAGTAGATGCTTACCCGTTTCATCACAGCCATTGTTGCGCTTACGATCGGAAACATGCCATTCTGCACGGAAAATTTTAAAAAAAAGGGGAGGTTCAATAAGTGGTGATCGAAAAACAGCTCTATACGTTTATGGTAGACCATTCACATCACATGGCGGAAGATTGGCTTCAAAGCAGAGCCACAGAAGAATATTATATTTATTCGCTTAACGCTTCAAGAGAGATTGAAAGTACGCTTCGAAAACAGCATATTAAATTCACCAATATGCTCGCTGACTGCATGATGAGTGGGCACGATCCTTATCCGTGGGCCAAAGAACTCGCCCAACAAAGGAAGAGTGCTGGCGTTCCGCTTATTAAAATTCTTCAGAATTTCAACCGCTGCCGAGAGATTTCCTGGCGGTATATCCAGCAGTTTGCCGATTCCTATGCCGAAGACGTCCGCACCTCTCACATCGGTGCGTGGAGTTTACAGTTTAACCGTGCTTTTGACCGTGTGATTGAAGTTTTCACCAGCCATTATCACCAATTCGACGATGCCGTAACATTCGAGCATCGAACGATCCAGATGGGAGTCCCCGTTATCCCCATTACTGAGAACATTGGAATTTTGCCGCTAGTCGGTGAATTGGATACATTTCGGGCCACTTTCATTCAGGAGCAGACACTAAACAAGGCAAGCAGCCTGAAGCTTCAGTATTTGATCATTGATCTGTCCGGTGTCTATACTCTCGACACCACGGTAGCCGATGAGCTCTTTACGGTCATCAAGCAGCTGTCCTTGCTTGGCATCAAAGCAATCATATCTGGAATTCGTCCGGAGATTGCACAAACCAGTATCAAGCTTGGTTTGAATTTCTCGGATATCTTAACGTTTGGAAGTCTTAAAGTCGCCTTGGCCCATTTACTTGAACCTAAGAAAAAAGTGAAGATTTAGGTTAATTGAATTTGAATTGCCGCAGATTCTTCTATTCATTTAATCTTAGTTTCATTCAAAGTTCACAGCCTGTCTTTTAAAATGCTTCTTCATGGACTATGGAAGATTACAATAAAGCAAAGTTCAGGGTAGTTAATAGACTTTTTTTACCTCTGAATAGTACGTTGCCTCAATCCCCTATCGCCGAGCTTTCCTGCAAACACGATACCTATACTTTTAATTCCCAATGTTTCGAGATCACTAGGTTTTTTCTGCCAACACACAAAAAAACCGAATCATGGCCTTTTTAAAAGCATCTTAGATTAGGGGTTACAAACACTTTTCTTATTTTAATATAATTCTTCCCTGAATATCTGTCTTTTTCTTAACTTATGCTTTGGCCACAAATAAAAGGGCCGTAATTGATGAAAATAACTTTTTTTCAAATTAAACCAAACAATCTTCGCTATTTTATTTATGGTAAAATAACAAATATTATTTTATATAAATAGCAATGAAGAATAAAAGTAATTTAGAGGTCCCTGTTCTATACCCCTTATACCTTCCACCCCAATTCGTTAATGTAATAGTTTAATAGTTTTTTATAATTTTCACCGTACTTCTCGTCCAATTCCTTGCTGAAGTCCTGTTCGATCTGCTGCATGATCAGGTCATGGTAGAAGCCATTTTTCAGCATCTCAATTACAGCTGGATGATCTGTCTCTGCCGAAGACGGTTTGAGTGTCCCGCCAAAGCTCCCTATAAAAGCTGTTTTTGAATCGCAAAGAAGAGAGAATTTACGTTCATCTGTATGCCATTGATCATCTCTTTGGCGGACGATCACATTTTCCAGGGGTATGCTTGTTTCTCCAATCGATATGAGCACAACCGTTACTCCCCGTTTTTCTGCGTCGAGCAGTACGTCTTCCATCCATGAAAGGTCCTCTGCCCAGATTTCAGCTACAATCGATGTTTCCGCATTGGTGATCACTCTGCGGAGTGCAAGATCAAGTCCCCTGTTTCCCTGCCAATTATAAAAGGCGGGTGCAGGCTGCGGAGGAGTCTTCAATTCTTGGATAAGCACTTTGGACGTTTGCTCAAATTCTGTTTGAAAAAGACGCACCAAATCCTCGATCGGCACGGCATTGTATCGAACCGAATCTCCTTCCTTGCTTCGGCATGCCCCTTTTTCCGCGAGAGACCTTAGCGCGGAATACACATTTGCCCGTGACACCGCTACCCTTTTCGCTACTTCATAGCCTGTCAGTTCAGGTTCTTCGTGCAATGTGATATAGCATTTAGCCTCGAGTTCCGTCATTCCTAGTTTTTTCAATAGATCAATCATTATTTTCCCTCCGATTATTCCGGTGCCAGGCACCGCAGTAGTGTTTCTTAAAACTACTAAAGAGGAGTATTTTATAATACCACTTAATTTTATTCTACTTTATGATAGCCGAATATTCCATTATTTTTCATCTTCCTGTTGAATGATGGCCACAAATTTTAACGTTCGGTATGTGCCTGGAGGAATTGCAATCGGATCTTAGTGATGGCGAGCCTTATGAAGGCAAAGAGCAGATGCACTTGCGCGTGATCAAGATGAGCAGCCTTGCAGAAAAGGCACCAACACAGGTTACTTCCTATAAACTTAGTCACCGTACGCTCATTGTTGTCCTAGAAGGAGTTTTAGTTGCCATCGAAAAGCAATTGATCTCTTTTGGAATTGATGAAACGCTGAAGGTATCTAAGCTACAGCTGGAAAAAGGCCTCTTGCAGCAATTTGATGACTATGTTTCTATATTGAATGCAGATATCCTGGATATTTTTGTGGACTGGCACTTCAAACTGGATAAAAGTGTGATTACGTTCATTTTAAAACCAAAAGAATAACGTGCGGCAGTAATGAATTGGACAATGTGTGTCAAACATGATCCGAAGAGTGAAGGGCAGTCCTTTTCTTTTCGGCTCTTTTTGCGTCCGGTAAGAAGTGAAACGTGAACTCAAGAAATATTAACATTGTGTTTTAAGAGAGCTAAACGGACTTAGCAAGTTATAACAAAGGGGTTTTGTCGATATGGCTGACAAACACGAGATTTTGTTGTTTATGAAAGAGCTCCGTCGAGTGCTTCAAGATTACAGCAGATGCAAGAAAGGGTTTTTCAGAAAAAAATCGGTGAGGACATCCTGTTTTCAGCACCCTTGTTTATGAAGAGCAGCTTAGCCGATCAGATGAAACTAACGAGCCGGACCTGTTAGAACGGGATGGTTAACAGCAGTAAATCGGGAGGAAGCAACGAATACTATATTAGGAATAAAAGAGGCGTCCTGTTTAAAAAAATGATCTGAAATGTCATCATAAAACTAAAAAATTCAGGTGGAACTCGATGGATAAATTGAAAGTAGAAAAGGATTTAAGCAGTTATATCGGAAGAATTCTTAGAGATCATTTTGGAAGAGGACCTGGCTCTGTTTTTGTAACACTGTCCAAACCCTATGTGACAATGTACTTTACAAAATTTCTTTCACCCACCGAACGTTCACTGCTTAACACCAACCAGACAGCTTTTATCCAAAAGATACGGGATATGCTGATGGAGCAGGTCATTGGGGAAATTACGGATTACCTTAAACTGCAGCTCGGAATCGATATTCAGGAGTTTTATTACGATTGGAACCTGGACACTCAGACAGGGATTTTTGTTGCTGTCAGTAAGGACTCACCGGACAACCTATTAGCCGGTGCTTATAAAAACCAGGAGCAGGTTCATACGGAGATCGACCGGGTGAGCTTTGAGGCGGAAAAGAGCCCCGAAGGAATTTCGTCCTACCTGCTGAATACCAGAACACTGATTATTTTCCGCGACAAAATTTTGGTTAATATTGAAAAAGAAATGATCGCTCTGGGGGCCGATGAAACGCTCCGAATCGCAAAGCGGAGGCTGGAAAGAAGGCTGCTCGGTGAACATACGCCACAGCTGGAGAAGCTTCTTGGCACCACGATTTCTGACTATTTTATTGACTGGGATTTTGAGCTTGACCGGAGCGCTGCGATATTAATATTAGAACCAATTTCATAAGGGCAGCAACAAGCTAGGCATGGAACTAGATGTAAGCCAAAAGGAAGGGCGTCACAGCCCTCTTTTTGGCGTTTTTTTATGATGTGCAGCAAAGGGGATGGTACGCATGCTACATGATCACCGCATAGGAAATTTAACAGGAAAACAAAGGGTAGTGCGCTATGCTGGATAATGCCATCATTGTCAATATTCACTCTGAACAGGATATCGTGGCTGCAAGGCAGCATGGGAAACGACTCTCCAAAAAGCTGAAATTTTCAACGATCAACCAGATTCGGATTACTACAGCTGTCTCAGAACTTGCCAGAAATATTTATTTATACGCAGGAAAGGGCAAAATAACGTTTGAATCCCTTTTTAAGCAGCAGAAATCCGGCATTAAAATCATTGCTTCTGATCAAGGGCCCGGGATCAAAGAGGTTCGAAGAGTGCTGGAAGACGGCTACTCTACCTCAGGGGGCCTTGGAATGGGGCTGCCCGGGGTAAAACGGCTGATGGATGAATTTATCATCGATTCACACGACGGGGCTGGCACGACCATCACTGCCGTAAAATGGGTGCAATGACGGTGAAAATCCAAGGTGTGTGATGGATCTGCGCCTTATTTTGACAAATGTTTGTCATTTGCTTCAACTCAGTTGACTACTGGCTCTGTATACCCCATGATGTCAAGTGTGAGTATATATTACTAAAGGAGCTTTTCTATGGATAAAGCCTTTAAAGGAATGGCCGTCTTTACAAGTGTCATCATGTTCTTATTAATGATCGCCGGAACTCTTGTGACTGACACAGACTCCGGCATGGGATGCGGAAGTGACTGGCCGCTGTGTAATGGTAAATTTATTCCCGAATATACCGTCGCAACAATGATTGAATATACGCATCGTCTGATCACCGGTTTTGCAGGGATTGTTGTTATTATTTTCTCGATTTGGGCATGGCGCCGTTACCGCGGCATCCGTGAAGTGAAGGGTCTTGCCATTCTCGGAATCAGTTTTATTATCGTAGAATCCATTATTGGTGCAGCAGCTGTTTTATGGCCGCAATCGGCTGAGGTACTTGCGATGCATTTCGGATTTTCGCTGTTAGCCTTTACAGGTGTAGTGCTCTTGAGTGTGTTTGTCGTCCAAAAGGACAGGTCCCATTTGTTCGTTAAAAGTGCCGTATCGAAGCGTTTTAAGTGGTTCGCCTGGATTACGGTCGCTTATGCGTATCTTGATATCTATTCCGGTACGTACTTGCGCCACGTAAAAGCAAGTCTGGCGTGTACAGATTTTCCTGGCTGCTATCCCGGCAATTTCTTGCCGCTGGCCGGCCTGCCTGGTATTCACTACCTTCACCGTATGGCAGCTGTCGTGCTGTTCTGTCTTGTACTTGGATTGTTGATCTACTCATACAGGCATTTGCGCGGCAACCGGCCGGATCTTTATTACGCATCACTTATCGCGTTTATTTTAACACTCTTACAGGGTGTCAGCGGCGTGCTCGTCGTTCTGACCCGCTTAAATATCTTTACCACTCTATCTCATTCAGCGTTAATCACTCTGCTGTTTGCGGTGCTGTTCTATATTGCATTGCAGACGAGGAAAAAACCTGAATAATGAAGAAAAACGGTCCAGGACGAGAAGCCTGGGCCGTTTTTTTATGTTGCTTGTACTTAGCCAGATGAAAATGATTGCGTCGAAACGAGTCAATTCATGTCGAAAGGAATCCAATCGATAATAAAAATGCCCTTTTCGATAATAAATCCGGGTTTTCGATAAGAACAATAGAATATCGATAATATATCCGTTTTATCGATAATAAAAGCCTTGGTCAGTGGATGGACAAGATAAATAAGCTGAAAATCCTCCTAAACATGCAGTAAAAAGGCTTCCCACACCTCACAAAAGCCGAAATGCCACGGTTTTAAGCGTATGTAGAACTATTTACTTATTTATTCATCAAAAACACTTCAAATCTTTCAAAAAAAGCTAAAAAACGCAGCATATGAGGAGCAAAATAAAAGCCACAGAAGAACACACCTTCTGTGGCACTTAACTTTATTTCACATGCAAAAACTTCACGCAAACCGGATAAGGAACGAACGCATCCGATTGTAAAAGCGTCAGTTTGCCTGTATTTTCGTCTCTTGAGAAAAGAACAAGGTTGCCGGATTCCTGATTGGAAGCCACGATAAATTTTCCGGAAGGATCGAGCATGAAATCACGCGGCCAGTCGCCTTCTGTCGGCGTACGGTCGACAAATGATAATTCGCCTGACTCCTCTTTCACGCTGAAGATTGCGATGCTGTTGTGTCCGCGGTTACCTGCGTAAACAAAACGGCCGTCGGAAGAAACATGAATCGCACTTCCTTGGTTGTTTTCCGTAAAATCTTCAGGAATGGTGGAGATGGACTGAAGGATCGAAAAGCTTCCATTTTCTTCGTTGTATGCCAATACAATGACTTCTGAACTAAACTCGGTCATAAGGTAAGCTATTTTGCCGTTCGGATGGAACTCGAGATGCCTCGGACCGCTCCCAGGCTTCACAGACAGGCTGCTCACCTCTTTTAGCTCTCCGTTATAGAGCTGATATGTGATGAGCTTGTCGATTCCAAGATCAACGACCGCTGCATATTTTTCATCCGGAGTAAAACCTGCATAGTGGGTGTGCGGCTTTTCCTGTCTTTCATCGGGGCCAGAACCTTCATGCTGGATAACGGAAGTTGCAGGGTGCACGCCTTTTCCTTGTTCGACCGCTAAACGCTCAACCGTTCCTCTGTGATAGTTCGCCGTCAGCACGTTGCGGTTTTCACGGTCCACACTGACATGGCAAGGAGAAGCTCCCTCTGTCAGCTGGCTGTTCAGCAGTGTCAGCCCTCTTGATTCATTGGTGATCGAGTAAGCAGCAACGCCTCCCATATCTCCGTCCTTTTTTACGGCATAAAGGTATTGATTGTCTTCACTGATCGTTAAGTATGTAGGATTCCCTAGTTGGGCTGCTGCTTTAATATCTGTAATTCTGCCTTCTTCTGTATCGAGCGTAAAAGAGTAGATACCTTTGCTTTCACCTTTAGTATAGGTTCCGATATAGCCTGAGTACTTTGTCATCGTGATGATCTCCTCTCTAAAATTCTGATTTCTTAAATTTTAACACAAGCAGTCACAAAGAAACCTGTTCGAACCCTTATTGTTCGCGCAAAAAAAGCATGATATTCATTCCGAATACCATGCTTGAAGGTTTTATTCGACCGCATCCTCTGCTGTCCAGGCTGCTTTTGTGAGCGATTTTTCGAGTTGTTTTACCGCTTTTTTGAAGGCTTCAGTGTCCTTTGCCTGCTGTGCTTCAACTAATGCCGGCAATGGCTGAGCAGCGTAACCGGTAGTGAGTCCCGGTGCAAAAATCTGATGCTTGAACCAGCTTCGGCTCGCAAGCCCCTGTTTACTGATCAGGTCACGCTCCTGCTGGATCAATGCGGAGTTCAGCTGTTTCCATTGCTTCGGCTTCCCTTTTCCGCTGTCCAGAAGGCCTTGGCTGTAAGTTTCCAGTCGATTCGAGGCTTCTTCCCACTCTTTCGCCTTTGCTTTTAAGCCGCCGATATCCACACCAAGTGTTCCGTCTTTCTCCACGTCAGCAAGCAGTTTTTGCACAGATTCCGCATACTCGGAGTATTGGAACGGAAGAACTTGTGCGTTGGCCAGCCTCAGGGCCATTAGACCGGTAAAACGTCCCGCTGCAGCCTGGTGTTTGTAGCCAGGGTCAAAAAACCGTTCCACGGAATCGGAATTATCGTAGGCACTGTGATAAAGGCCGCCCGCTGCACCAAAGCCGACATCAGCAGAAGGCACACCGAGATGCTGAAGAAAGGCCGTATAGTCTGAGCCGCTGCCCAACAAGTCGATCTCTTGTTCCTTGCCGTCGTTGCGGGCGAGCATGTCATCATAAACGGACAGACCTGATCGGGGTTCTGTGACCTTTTTGGCCACATCATAGATCAAAGGATTTAGAGAAGGCACAGCACCGGCACCGAAAAACTGTCCGGCGATGCCGTCCATGTTAATGTAAGCGACCGCATCCTTCGTCAGTTCCTTCTGGTGCTGTTCTGCGTATTCAGTGGAACCGAGCAGACCGTATTCTTCCCCATCCCAGCCTGCAAGAACAATCGTACGATCCGGGCGCCAGCCGTTTTCATACAGCTTGCCGAGGGAACGGGCCATCTCCATGATCGTGGACCAGCTGGAAATGTTATCACTTGCACCATACGTCCACGTGTCTCTATGGCCGCCGATGATGATTTTTTCATTCGGATACTTGGCTCCTTTAAACGTCACGGTAATATCATGAATCGGTTTTGTTTCATACTCAATATCAAGGTTAAGACGAACCTTGGACGCTTCATTCCCGAGGTGATATTTAAAAGGAAGGCCTCCCTGCCATGCTTTTGGCGCCTCTTTGCCGCCCATGGCCTGCAGCAGTCCTTGTGCCTCGCCGTAGGAGATCGGCGTTGTCGGGATTCTTGGCAGTGAATTGGCTTTATTGGCTTGGATTCGTTTCACACCGTCGACCGATGCTTTCCCAGGAGTCAGCGGATCGCCCGGGTAACGGTAGATATAGAGGATACTTCCGCGCTGGATGGCATCTTTCGGGCGCCACGGTCCATCAGGGTAAACCGGACCTTTGACATAGCCGTCATCTTTCGGATCGGAATAGATTAAAACGCCTTTCGCTCCGTATTGGGAGGCAAGATCCGGCTTTACGCCGCGGAAGTTTTTCCCGTAGCGGACGATGACGATCTTATCTTTGACCGATACGCCCTGCAGGGCCAGTTCTTTGAAGTCTTCAGGGGTTCCATAGTTGGCATATACAAGTTCTCCTTCCACATCGCCTGAAGGGGAATACGCGTTATAGCCTTCTACGACTTCGTTTTTAAAAGGCGTGCCTTTCTTTAAATCTTCGGTGACTTTGAGTTCTCGCTGAAACGGAGCGGTCTGGGTGATGGAGATGCTGTTGGGGTGGGATAGGTAGACATCGTACGTGTGGACCTTCGGCTTTAAGCCTGCTTTCTTCAGTTCGTTGAGCGCATATTGGACGCCGGCATCATTGCCCTTCGTGCCGACCAAAGCCGGACGTTTGCTTAGCGCTCTGCCGTACTTCTTGATCGAGTTTTCCTTTACACCGTTCTGGAATTTCGTTTCAAACTCTGTCTGCCATTGAGACTTGTCTTTCGCAAAACCTGTCAGATCCTCTTGCTTCGTCTGTGCGGATGCATGTGTGAAAGGCAGAGCTGCGGATGCCAAAAGTGCAAGCGCCATACTGCTTGCCAGGTACTTCTTCCTAAGTGAGCCGGAATTTTTACGTTTTCCCAATCCTAAAACCTCCCTCGCTTTTTGACTATATTAGTAGATGTCTGTAAATTCAGTCAATTTATTACGTACGAATTGGAAAAAAATGAATCATTGGTCTTGCGAGGGGGTAAATGTTTGGTGCCAGGCACCGCTTTTTGACATATGTCAAAAGACGGTGCCGAGTATAAAAAACGAATCTCTTTTTCAAGAGATTCGTTTTTTATTACATGGCACCATTTTGAAACATCTCTAGTTTTTCAGGAAGAAGCACAGCGCCCTTGGCAGATCGTCATTCCAGAAGATCCAGCGGTGCTCTTCGTCTTCCACATGATAATCAAGGGAAAGCTCTTTCTCCCCAAACACCTTCATCATGCTTTTGTTGCCGTCATAAATATGGGCGATTTCCCCGGTAACCGGCGACTTAAAGTTATTCTCCCGCTCACCGACGACCTGATAGATCTTCCAGTTCGGCTGCTGGATCTGCCGCCGTGCATCCTCCGCCATCTCGTCATCAAATGCGGCTGACTGCAGCATGAGGTGAGACCATATCTCCGGTTTTTTCATGGCGAGGTAAAGTGAGATGACACCAGCAAGCGAATCCCCGAGTGATCCCATTTTGACCACGTTCATATTGATGGCCTTCAGCTTCTGCTGTACATCCGGCAGCACTTCGTTATAAAAGAAATCAGTAAATGCCTCAAAATGCTTGCCGTTCGGATGGTAAACCTCTCTTCGCTGTGATGGAGATCCCGGGCTTACCGCTACCATGACGAGGTTCTTGGCGAGTTCAGGCTTTTCCTCCAGCAGCTTTTCAAACGTTTCCTGGAGTCCTCCGAGTTTCATGTAATAATAACCGTCCTGCACGAAGAGAAGCTGCACATCCCCTTCCTGAAGCTGATCAGAAAACAGCCACTTCACGTCAATCTCGCGGTTTAACTGGCTGCTGTGCATTCGATTTTCGTTGATTAATAGACTAATGGGTAACCCTCCTGACTGACTGCTCTGTTTTATCCAAGAATTATCATAGCATGAAAGGGCCTCGCAGTTAAATTGCCCTATGAAAAACAATTCAGGACAGGCAACAATGAGTTTTTTGAAAAAAGTGGTGAAAAATTCGCTTTTTCATGTTTTACAGACAGAATGAAGCGGCAAAAAGGGGAAAAACACCCTAATTCATCATAAAATTCGCGGCTGAGAGCGGTGGAAATGGGTTCCGAGCCTATATATTATTGATTTCTACATTATCGAAAACGGCAATTTTATTATCGATTCACTCCATTCGTTCTTTGAACATAAAAAAACAGCCGCGGTTAACTGTAAACACGGCTGTCTTTCATTCTATTCTCCTGCTCCCTCAACGGCTTTTTCTTTTTTAATAAAAAAGGTAAGTACAATTCCAATGAGAGAAAGAACAGAAATGACCATAAAGGCAATGTTCGCGCCATACATATCCGGATGAGCAATGTCAGGGAGATGCTTGGCCGTTTCTTCGGTCGTCGTCATCACCGTAACAAGGATCGCTGTACCAACAGATGCAGCAATCATCCTCATCGTATTATCCATGGCCGCTCCATGAGGAATGAGCCGTTTGGGCAGCTGATTTAACCCGGCGGTGGCTGCTGGCATCATGACCATGGACAAGCCGAACATGCGGACTCCATACAATACGGTGATATACGTGAACGATGTCGCCGGCCCTAAAAAGGAAAAGGCGAATGATGACACCGTAATGATGGTTAAGCCGGTTAGCGCCAGCCATTTCGCTCCGATCCGATCAAAGATCCTGCCCGTGATCGGTGACATCAGACCGGTGATCAAGGCACCTGGCAGCAGGGCCAGACCTGCTTCAAACGCTGTGAAGCCTCTCATGTTCTGCATAAACAACGGAATGATTGTTTCCGCTCCGATCAATCCCATAAAGGTGATCATTCCAATGGAAACAGTGATTGGGAAGATTCCTTTCGTGAAGACACGGAACTCAAGCATCGGGTGTTTCAAGCGCAGCTGCCTTGTAATAAACAGCACGAGTGCTGCTGCACCCACCAAGAGGGAGATCACCGTACTCTTCGCCGTCCATCCGTAATTGCCTGCGCACGTAAATCCATACAGCAGACCTCCGAAACCAACCGAAGACAAAACGATGGAGAGAACATCCACTTTCGGTTTCGTCACTTCTGTCACGTTTTTCAAAGCAAAATAGGCGATCAAAATATCAATAAGTGCGATCGGTAAGATGATAAAAAACAGAACTCTCCATGAATAATGAGAGGTTACCCAGCCTGATAAAGCGGGACCGATCGCTGGTGCAAAGGATATGACGAGACCGATTAATCCCATGGCTGCGCCGCGCTTATGCACAGGGAAAATCATTAAAAATACAGTTTGCATCAGCGGAAGCATGACCCCTGCACCGCTCGACTGGATGACCCTCCCAAGCAGCAATGTCTCAAAATTAGGGGCGAATCCAGCCACTAATGTACCAAAAGCAAATACGCTCATGGCGGTGATAAAAAGCTGCCTCGTTGAAAAGCGTTCCAATAAAAAAGCACTGACAGGAATCATGATCCCGTTCACGAGCATGAAGACGGTAGTCAGCCACTGGGCGCTGTTTGCTGTAATATGCATCTCTTTCATAACTGGCGGTATCGCTGTGATCATAAGAGTTTGGTTCAATATGGCGATAAAAGATCCGGCGAGCAGGAGCGCTACGATGGTTGACTGTTTATAACTTGATGTTTCCATTCCTTTTTTGAGCCTCATTCCCTATTATAGTTATAATTGTCTTCATCTTACCTTAAACGTTTACGTATAGCTATTGAGCCGACTTTCTTTTTTGCGGTGCCAGGCACCGGCTTTTGACATATGTCAAAAAGCGGTGCCTGGCACCCTCAAACGTCCGAACAAAAAACCACCCTGCTTTGCCGCCGGGCAGAACAGGGTGGTTTTCACTTCGTTACTTCGTCTGTCTTACTTCACTGTCACTTTCACAGCTTTGCTTTCGCGTTTAGCGATGTCGGTTACGGTTACGTAAAGGACAGTGCCTTTCTTTTGTTTCTTGATGCTGGCTTTAAAGGTTCCTTTTGCGCTTACTTTTGTTGAAGAGATGACCTTTTTGGCTTTGTCTTTCACTTTGATCGTTCCGTTGGCTACTGCTCTGCCCGTTACTGCGGTGGATTTCGTCGTTACTTTGTCCACTTTTGGCATATCAGGAGCCGGAGCTTTTCCTACCACTGCTTTCAGGGCTGTTTTTTCAGATCCTGAAGCGTTGGCAATCTCAACGTGGAGCACTTGGCCTGCTTTTTGAACCGGAATTTTAACGGCAAATGTTCCTAACGCGGGTACCGTTGTTTTTCCAAGCACTTTCTTGCCGTTCTTCACGGTAACTTTAGAGCCTTTCGCTGCGATACCGGAAAGGGTGTTCAGATTATCAAGAACCGGGTTCACTTTTGCGTTGAGTTTAACCGCACTAAGTGCACTGAACGCGTCCAGTCTTCCCCATCCTGATGCTTCATCATAGCCTGGAACCGGTTTTGGTCCTTCTTCATATTGGTCATCCGGCTTATCGACTTCGCCAAAGGCAATGTCATCCGCACTCTGTGTTAGAACTCTTTCAATATCTTTTGCTTTTAAGCGCGGGTTCTCAGACAGCAAGAGCCCTGCAACCGCTGCAACGTGCGGTGTGGCCATGGACGTTCCTGACATATACGTGACGTTTCCGTTAGGCACAAGACTTGGAATGTTGGAGCCGGGTGCTACGAGATCAAGTCCTTTGCCATAGTTGGAATAGTCGCCCACAACATCCATATCATTTGTTGCGCCAACACCGATCGCGTATTTTGAAGAACCTGGATAGCCGACCATGGAATCGCCGTCGTTTCCAGTCGCTGCAACAATGGTCGCACCTTTGTCAGAAGCATATTTCATCGCATATTCAAGCACACGGCTGTATTCGCCGCCAAGGCTAAGGTTGATGACCTTTGCCCCTTTATCTGCTGCGTATTTAATTCCCTTTGCGATCTGTTCGGTATCCCCGGAGCCAGAAGCGTCTAGAACTTTAACCGGAAGAATTTGTGCGTTCGGGTTGATTCCTGTCATGGAGTAGCCATTGTCTGCTGCTGCAGCGATGATGCCGGACACGTGAGTACCGTGGCCCATATCATCCAATGGAGCCTCACCAGATGTGACAAAATTTTTCCCGAGGTCAGCACGTACTTTGTCTTTCAAATCAGCGAGGGTATAATCTACCCCGGTATCAACAACCGCGATCAGTGAGCTGTTCAGGTTTGATTGATCTGCGAGCTTTTTCATCGGTTCAAAATTGATGTCTGCTCCTGCAGCACCTTCATTTTTTCCTGTATTCTTCAGTGACCATTGATCGTTGTACTGAACATCATTGGACATGGAGTGATAATGCTGAACAGGTTCAACAAATTCTACGCCCGGCAGCTTTGCAAGCTTTGCCGCTGCTGCTTTTACTGACGCTGCTCCACTTTTTGATGTGGCGCTGTATTTGCCTGAATCATCTGCTCCATCCATGTTCACCACATATATGCTGCCAAGAATTTTATCTTCGGATTTGAATGCCGATTTTGCAGCTGATTCGATGCCATAGGTTTGAAGCTTGTTGTTTAGTGACTTGCTGGTATAGCCGTCTTTCATTTTAACAATAAGCTTGCTGGACATTTCTTTTGTGCTTTGCGGAACGAGTTCTGCTTTTCCTAATAGATCAGACAGTCTCTCCCCTGCAAGCGAAGAAACGCCTACCTGCTTGCCGATTTTTTCGATATCGTCCTTATAAGCATCAGGAGAGGCTTTCAGCACAATATCATAAAGTTCCTTAATCGAGTTCTGGTCTTTGCTGGAGAGGACATACGTGCTTTGTGCACCGTTCTCTGCCAGTTCATTAAATAAAGGTTTTAGAGCTACAAGATTGTTGTACACATCTTGGCGAAGATCCTTGCTGAACACCATCTTTACTACGAGGAATGGTGCGGTATTGTAATAGAGGGAGGAAAGAGATCTGCCTTCCTCTGTCTTTGACAGCAAGCCGTCACGCAGCTGGCGAAGCTGTGTTAAAAGCGCTTTTCCAGATTTCTGCTGGCCGGCACTCATTTCTACCGGGCATTCTTCTTCCCCGGCTGACTCAACAGATGGCGGAAGTTTAACTCCTTTATATCCGAGTGAGTAATTTGCTTTTTTCGGCTCAGCAGAAGCCGGCGGATCCTCAGGTGTTTCGGTATCTTCACCGAGGTATTCCACCTTTATGTAATAAGGTCCCTGCCATGCATACGGCACGTCCAGTTTTACCGGTTTGTCAGGTGTTTCGGTCGTTGTAAAGCCGCGATACATGCTAAATGTTTCATCATTTCCTGCTTTTTCAATGCTTGGATATACGGAAATGTTTAAATTTGCATCACTAGTTAATGAGATTCGCATATGAGAATCTTTTTGAATATCCTCTTGATTCGGTGTAATCTTGTACCATTGTGTTTGTTCAGGCTGGTCGAACGTTCCATCCACCGTTTGATCTTTCTCGAGCGGTGCCGCTTTTTCAAGGGACGAGCCGCCTTCTGCCTTCGCTACACGTGCTGCCGCTGGTGAAAACATGCCTGCGATCAGCGCGAATACAAGTAATAAGGCCGTCATACTCGATGTCTTTCTCATTCTCATTTTGATGCCTCCTTGGGTTATGGTCAAAAAAAGAAAAGGGCCTGTTTCGTCCATAACGCTATTTAAACACATTCAGCAGATTAATAGGTAAAATCTTCTAAAATTAACAGAAAAGCATTCTATCGGCCTACTTAAAAAGCTTCAGTTGCCGTAAAACGGTAATTATTTCCTACTCTGTTACCAAAACTAGCAAACCATATTTTTTATAAAAATTTACATTCTCGTCATTGAGGATCCGCTCAGTCCCCTTTCATTGATTTTTATGGGAAAATTTGCTTTAGTTAAATAAAGAATCATAACAAGAATGACGGAAGATCCGCCAAAGAAAGGAAACGATCATCTTGTTTATTACGTTAACCATGCTCGTCATCGGACTGATCTGCGGTTTTGTCGGCGTCGGCGGAGCAGGTTTTATCATCGCTATATTGGTGCTTTTTCATATTCCGATCCACACCGCGCTCGGCACATCGCTTGCCGCCATGGCCTTTACAACACTGTCAGGAGCCTACAGCCATTTGAGGGAAGGAAACATATCGCTCAAGGCCGGCGTTTGGACAGGCGGATTTGGAGCCATCGCTGCTTTCTTCGGTTCCAGGCTGTCCTCCCTCATCCCCAGTGAACATCTGCATTATTTGACAGCTGGCATGCTGTTCCTGTCAGCAATCTTGTTTATTTTGCGTTTCTTTATGATGAAGCGCAAAGTAGAGGAAGTCATCGATGAAACGCTGGGCTACCCTACCTTGCTGGTAAAAGCGCTCCTGCTCGGTATGACAACCGGGCTTTTATCCGGAGCGTTCGGCATCGGTTCTGCCCCGTTCATTCAGATCGGGCTCATGCTGCTGTTCGGGCTGTCCATCCGCCAATCGATCGGAACAACGATGCTCGTTATTCTGCCGATCGCGGCTGGCGGCGGGTTTGGGTACATTATGGAAGGCTATCTTGATTTAATGCTGCTGTTTCAGGTGCTGGCCGGTACGATGGCTGGTGCTTACCTTGGCGCCAAACTGACGAAGTTTGCTCCGAAACCCGTGCTGAAGACTGCGATGGTTGCCACGCCGGTGGTCGCTGCGCTGCTGATTTTGTTTGAGTAGATTGGTTTTTGGGGAAACGAAGTGCCGAAGAGGGCTTTTTTGAAGCGTTTTGCTTCAATTAAGCGCTCTTTTTTTGTTTTGGAGCGCAGAAATCTGATTAGCATTCGTAAAAAGCATGCGAAACAGGGAGATAACGTAGTGGATCTAGAAAGCCTTCGGAGTTTTTTTCAGGAATACACGCCGATTGGGTTAAAATACGCGCGAATCTTCTCGTTTTACGATCCAATCTTCCCAAAATACACGCCAATCTAAAAAAATAGAGTGCTGCTCGCACTCTATTTTTTATTTTAAAGGATTGCAGTGCTTCATCGCTCCAACGCGAAGGGATATTTCTGAAATGCTGTTAACGCGATTGTGATTCCTAGAGGTTAGCGCCAGTTTTCACCCCTGAAATAAAGCTCCATGACGATTTATTATCGAAATTAGCTTTTTATTATCGAAAAAGCAATTTTATTATCGAAAACCTCCATTTTATTATCGATCCGTTTATACGCGACACCATTCGACAAGTTTTGGCACAATCATTTCCGCAGCAACCTACCATCTCCACCAAAAAAAAGGCGGCCCTCAAGGAACCCCCTCTTTCTTCTTCTATATTAACTTGCTGACATCGAGATAGCCTTTTCCTTGCGTATTCCTCGGCAATCCCCAGTCTTCAGCACTATTAAGCAGCTTTTCTTTTACTTCGTCAGGCGTCAGTTCCGGATTTTGCTGGAGAACGAGCGCTGCCACACCCGCACAGATCGGTGTTGCCATGGAAGTGCCGGAAAGTGAGAAGTAATTCTCGGCTACACGGCTGCTCTTAGAAACCTTGTCCAAGTAAGAACCCGGCGAACGCAGTGAAACAATATTGACGCCCGGTGTCAGAAGGTCTGGCTTTGTTATTCCGTCAATCGTAGGACCTCTGCTGGAAAAATCGGCAGGAATATCATCCGTGCGTTCAATCGTATTTTGATCGTCCATCGCGCCGACCGTAATGACTTTCGGGCTGATTCCTGGACTGGAAATCGTTTTTTCATCTGGTCCTTCGTTGCCGGCAGCGATACAGACAACGATCCCTTGTTTCCAGGCTTCTTCTACTATTTTTACAACAGGATCTTCAGCAGCTGGCTGAGTCGCCTGGCTTCCAAGCGACATGGAGATAATTTTAATCCCATACTTCTCTTTATTATCCATGCACCATTGCACACCCGCAATAACGGTGGACAATGAACCAGAGCCCGTCTTATTCAGCACTTTTACGCCTACAATGTTCGCTTCAGGCGCAGGTCCCTTGTATTTTCCATCTGACAAGTAGCCGTTTCCTGCTGCATCCCCCGCACAGTGTGTACCATGCCCGTTATCATCATAGGTTTCTGTTTTCTGGTTGACTAAATCTTTGAACGCTACAATACGTTCTTTTAGGTCGGCATGAGGATAGACTCCCGTATCAACAACCGCAATCGCCACGCCTTTTCCGGTAACTCCGGATGAGTTCAGCACATCCGCCCGAATAGAAGGTGAAGCCTTGTCCAGCAACGCTTTTACTTCTCGGTCATGATGTATTTTTTTAATATGAGTGCAGTTATTTAAAAGATCTTCTATTGCATTGGCCGTTAATGTCGCAGCACAAAAAGGAATGCTTGTGAACTGATGATGGACCGCACACTTGCGATGTCCTGAAACGGTCTGATGGACTTGTTCCAGCCCTAAAGAGCATGCGTCACCATCTTCATAAAACTCAATGAGCACCGGCAGTTTACTTCTCTTTTTCAATCGATTTTCAAGCAAGCTGTGAAGAAAACAAGGAACTTTTTGAAACGGCCGATATAAATTTACGAGCTGTAAACGCATTGACCGGTCCAGCTTATTGGCATGCTGGCGAACCATTTTTATCATAGAAAAACCAAACACCGTTTTTCCCCCTTTGTTTAGAAGTTGTACTATTCTATGAAAAGTACTGGAAAGGGAAACGGTGTTTGTCCTGGCTTTTACTAGATTTGTCGAAAATGATAGAAGCACCCTTATGTAAGTAGAGCGCCGGACGGGACTTTGTCCCATCCATCCGCTCAGCGGTGATGACGAGCCCTCGAGGGTTCATCTCAGCAACAGTATGAATTTCAATAAAAAGGACAGCTCCTTGGAAGAGCTGCCTCAATTATGCTTGTTATCTACTTTTTAGAGGGGGCCTTATCCTTCGGCCCGTGCCCGATACCGCGCAGGATTTGCAGGAGAATGTAGATCCCGCGGTTGATCTCAGGGTCGCGCAGTGCTTTCAGCAATCCGAAGAACCCTACATTTTTCACTGCGGGCACTTCTGTTCCTTCTTCCTTTTCCTTCCTCGTATACCGGGCTGTGAGGTGGTCGATGCCTTCAAGATTCAGCATGCCGAGCAATTCTATTAATCGGGTGGCATTATGCAGGATGGTAGAATTCGGTTTTTGATTGGCTTCATACGCAATGTTCCCCATGATGTGCTGCTGTTGGGAGATCATCGCATTCAGTATGGACATGTTGCCGGTCTCATGCAGCAAAGAGGAGAATCGGATCGTCTCCAGCATCGCCTCCTTGTTATCCGACAAGGCATCCAGCAGTTCGTTCAGATTGTCTTCTCGTATTTTTTCCTTTGGTATCTCCATGCGTTTGATGTCCTTGATCCGCTCAGCCATCTTGTCTAACCTCCTTGCTTCCAGGGTAAATATAGTCTTTTCGATCCCACTTCTTCTGGACGTTCACGCCCGGCTGGGGATTGCGGTGCCCGCGTCTGTAATTGAACAGAGGCAGCGGCGAATTGCCCTTCTTCTCCAGCACCTCCACTTTTGCCGGAATCTCTTTGTAAGCCGGGGTGTTCGTATCTTTATCCGTATCGTTGTTCGTTAAATAGTTGATGGCGCTCTTGCCGTTGTCATTAAGCGGCAGGTACATCTCGTTTCCGAACACTTCAGGGGAAACATGCACACGGGCTACCGTTTCACCTGAAGGGTTTTCCATCCGAATGGTCGAGCCTTCTTCCATTCCATATTTTTCAGCGGCTTCTTCGGATACAGCGATCCATGAGTTCGGCACTTTCTTGCGGATGCCTTCTGTATGGTACGTCATGTTGCCTTCATGAAAATGCTCGAGGATCCGGCCGTTATTAATATGAAAGTTATGTTCTTCCGTCGTACGATAATGGTGGACGAATTCCAAAGGATGCAGTCTCGCCTTTCCGTCATCAAAATGAAAACCTTCCGTATAAAGAAGCGGTGTATCCTTTCCATCCTCACTGACCGGCCATTGCAGACTCTTGAATCCTTCGAGGCGTTCGTAGCTTACACCTGCAAACATAGGCACGAGGCTTGCTGCTTCCGCCATGATGTCGGCAGGAGAAGAATAGTTCCAGTCAAAGCCCATTTCTTTTGCTATCTCACAATAGATTTCCCAGTCCGGCTTGGATTCGCCAAGCGGGCTTAACGCCGGGTACAAGCGCTGAATCCTTCGTTCTGTATTCGTAAACGTCCCTTCTTTTTCAAGGCTTGGAGAGGCTGGCAAAACAACATCCGCGTACTGTGCGGTATTCGTTAAAAACATTTCTTGTACGACGAAAAAGTCCAGCTTCTCAAAAGCATTGGTCACATAGTTGATATTGGAATCCACGACACCCATATCCTCGCCGGTCACGTACAGGGCTTTGAGCTTGCCGTCATGTATGCCCTGCACCATCTCATGGTTGTCCATTCCTTTTTCTCTCGGCAGGTCGACACCCCACGCTTTTTCAAACTTTGCAGCGACTTCATCATCCGTTACCTTCTGATACCCCGGGAGCGTGTCCGGCATGCTTCCAAAATCACTCGCACCCTGCACATTGTTGTGGCCGCGCAGCGGATAGGCTCCGGTTCCCGGACGGCCATAGTTGCCCGTCACGAGCAAAAGATTGGAGATGGCGGTCGATGTATCAGAACCGATTTGGTGCTGGGTCACGCCCATCGCCCAGCAGATGCATGTTTTATCTGAATTGGCGATTGCTTCTGCCGTTTGGATCAGAACCTCCTTAGAGATCCCGGTGATTTCTTCCGCCATTCCAAGGGTAAAAGGCTGCAGGCTTTCTAAATATTCTGCATAACCGTTCACCTTTCCAGATAAAAATTCTTTATCATGCCATCCCTGGTCAATGATGTATTTCGTGACCGCGGAAAGCCAGACGAGGTCTGTCCCAGGATTCGGATGAATGTAAAGATCGGCCCGCTCCGCCATCTCATGTTTGCGAAGATCGGCTACGATCAATTTTTGGCCAAACAGCTTATGGGCACGTTTGATTTTTGAAGCGAGAACAGGATGGGCTTCTGCTGTATTGGAACCAACAATGATGACAAGCTCCGCGTTTTCAAGGTCCTTCATGGAACCGGCGTCACCGCCATAGCCGACGGTCCGCTGTAGACCCATCGTAGCTGGAGACTGGCAGTAGCGTGAGCAATTGTCAATGTTATTCGTGCCGATGACCTGTCGGGCCAGCTTTTGGATCAGGTAGGATTCCTCGTTCGTCGCTTTGGAAGAAGCAATGAAAGCCAGCGCATCCGGTCCGTGTTTTTCTTTGCTCTCTTTAAACTTTTCCGTGATCAGACTGATCGCTTCGTCCCATTCGACTTCTTTAAAATATTCTCCGTCACGGACGAGCGGCCGGGTCAGGCGGGCCTCACTGTTGATATGGCCCCAGCCGAATTTCCCTTTGATGCAAGAGGAGATGCCGTTGGCCGGAGCTTCCTCTACCGGTTCGATTTTCAGGATCTCCCGGTCTTTTGTCCACACCTCAAAGCTGCAGCCTACTCCGCAGTAAGTACAAACGGTCTTCGTCTTTTCGATCCGGTCTTCCCTCATCTTCGCTTCAGAGTCTGAAACGGCGAACAGCGGGCCAAAACCTGTCTCCGCCTCCTTTGTCACTTCGATCATGGAACGCAGATAATCAGGACGGATATCCGTCAGAAAACCCGCTTGCCCCTGCATGCTGTTCTCCATTAAGGCGTTGCACGGACAGACCGTGACACATTGTCCGCAGCTGACACAGGAGGATTCCTCAATCGGTACATTGTCATCCCAAATAACCCTCGGCTGCATGAGATCCCAGTCGATCGAAAGGGTTTCATTGACCTCAACCGTCTGGCACACCTCCACACATCTACCGCACAGGATACACTGATCCGGGTCATACCGGTAAAACTGTCCGTGGTCTATGTCATATTCCTTCGGCTTAAACTCCTTAATCTGATGCTCGAGGCCCATATCTTTGACCGTGTTATGAAGGGTGCAATCTCCATTATTATTGTCACAGACCGTACAATACAGTTCATGGTTCTCCAGGATATTATCCATTGCATTGAACTGTGCTTCTTTTACCTCAGGAGTGCTCGTCCTGATGTCCATCCCTTCCTCCAAAAACGTCCCGCAGCCTCTTTTTACCTCGCCGTTTACAAGTACGGCACACGTATCGCACGTTTCGATGCTTCCCAGGCTTTCATGGTAGCAGACGTGAGGAATTTCAATGTTCTTATCAAGCAGGAGCTGAAGAACCGTCTGTCCTTGATCTGCCTGGTACTGCTCTCCGTTTACAATGGCTGAAACCTCTTTTTTCATGAAACTCCTCCTTTTTTGTATAGCTTATGTGGCTTTTGAGAGCAGTGGATTTCCGTTTTGGGTGGCTCGCTTTCCGCGGGGCGTGCGGTAAGCCCCACGGCGCAAGCGCCTTTGGGTCTTACCTGTCACGCTCGTCCCGCTGGAGTCTCGCACCCTTCACTACAATCCACTTGGCATTGAAGACTATCAAAAAATTGTTTTCGTAAGTACATTTTTGTTCCTGAAAACAGTGAATCACTGTTTCGGGATGCTCGCTTTTTACAGGGTTACAAAACTTTTATCATGAAATTATAAAATGTAAATAACTAACCTAGTGAATTAAATTGCAGTAAATGCAAAGGAAAATGATAAGCCAGATGGTTCACCTCACTCTTCCCGGATTGGTTAGTCTGCACCTATCCTTGTTTCATTTCCCTCATTAACGAACGCGATAAACTATTTAAACGTAAAAATTATGATGATTAACGTCAATGTAAGAGTTCAACGTTTTATTCTGGGCAAAGAGGGGATTAAACACATAAAAGACCGTTTACATACAGGCAGCTGCCTGCCACTCTTTGCTGCTTCTAAGATCCCGCCTCCATTCAGCTGAAAGGAGTTCCTATGAAAAAAATCTTGTATTTGTTCAGCAGTTTCTGCCTTCTTTTTATATCCGGCTGTTCCTCGATCGATGTGCTGAATCCGAAAGGAAGCCAGGGTAACGAACAACTCTCCTTAATTAAGCTGAGCATTTATATTATGATGCTCGTCATTATCGTCGTTGTTGCTCTCTTCATCTGGTTTGTCTATAAGTACAGAGCAAGGCCAGGCCATCAACCCTTCCCCCGCCAGGAAAACCGCAATAAAAAACTGGAGATCACGTGGACCGTGCTTCCATTCATCCTCCTCTTCATACTTGCCGTTCCAATGGTGAAGAGTGTATTTGGTGAAGCACAAAAAGACAATTCCGACGCCATGAAAATAAAGGTTACAGCGAGTGAATTCTGGTGGAAATTCGAATACCCGGGAGTGGGTATCGTCACCTCTCAGGAGCTTCACCTTCTAAAGGATCAACGCGTGGTCCTCGAACTTCATTCCAAGGATGTCATCCATTCGTTCTGGGTGCCGCAGCTTGGCGGCAAGCAGGACCTCATTCCCGGACGGACAAACAAACTCGCCATCACACCAGAGAAAATCGGCACCTATCAAGGGAAGTGTGCAGAATTTTGCGGGACCGGCCATTCTTACATGCGGTTTACCGTTAAAGTGGACAGCAAACAAGATTATGAAAAATGGCTGGATCACATGAAGAAAGACCAAAGCAGCGGCCAAAAGCTCAGTGCTGACGAGACTGAAGGCAGAAAGCTCTTTGGTAAGAACTGTTTAAGCTGCCATGCAACAAGCGGATTAACTGGAGCTGACAAAAAAGGTCCGAATCTGGCTGACTTTGGTGACCGGGACCATGTGGCAGGAGTGTTAAAAAATACTCCGCCAAATCTCAAACAGTGGCTGAAGGATCCTGAAAAAGTAAAACCAGGCTCACATATGCCAAAACCTGAAGGGCTCAGCGAACACGACTACAGAGCGCTTTCCCACTACCTGCAGACACTCAAAAAATGAGTCATCCAGTAACGAAGGGGGTCCAACATGTCGATACCGTTTTTCAACACACACATCAAACTTGCTTCTGATATTATAGCGGCAGACCTTTCAATCATCGTCATGATGATCACAGCACTTGTTTTTCTTACCGTCGCGAAAAAATGGAAAGCCCTCTGGATGTTGATTCGGACGACCGATCATCGTAAAATCGGGATTCTGTATATCGCTTTTGGGTTTCTATTTTTCCTGCGCGCCGGCCTTGATGCCATGCTCATGCGAACCCAGCTCGCTTTTCCGGACTTCCATTTTTGGGTCTTTCATGGCGAAAAGTACAATCAAGTCATGACGACTCATGGTACGCTCATGATCTTTTTTGTCGCCATGCCTTTCCTGATCGGACTGATGAACATCGCTGTTCCACTGCAGATCGGGACACGGGATATGGCGTTTCCTTTCTTTAATTCCCTAAGCATGTGGCTGTTCGTAATAGGCGGTGTGCTCATTAATTTGAGCTTTGTTTTGGGCGGTGCCCCTTCCGCTGGCTGGACCTCGTACGTCCCCCTTGCCGCGGATAAGGATATTGCCGGAAACGGAACAGCCTTTTATGCAATGGGCTTGCAGGTATCTGGAATTGGAACGATCATGACTGCCATCAATTTCATCGTCACGATCTTGAAGAACAGGGCACCCGGCATGGGATTCATGAAAATTCCTCTGTTCACGTGGTCCGCTCTGATTACCTCGATTCTCATTCTGTTGGCTTTTCCGGCATTAAGCGCCGCCCTGATCATCCTTATTTTTGATAATCAGTTCGGAACTCAAGCTTATGACGGAGGAAGCGGAAGCCCGGTACTTTGGCAGCACTTATTCTGGGCGTTCGGCCACCCGGAGGTCTACATTGTCATTCTGCCGGCATTCGGTATTTTTTCCGAGGTGATCGGCACCTTTTCATCCAAACGAATCTTTGGCTATTCCTCCATGGTCTTGTCCATGCTCGTCATCGGCTTTTTAAGCTTCATGGTCTGGATTCACCACATGTTTACAGTAGGGCTCGGACCGCTCGCAAACGTTGTGTTTGGAATCACCTCCATGCTGATCGCCGTTCCGACGGGAATTAAAATCTTTAACTGGCTGTTCACATTGCGGGGCGGCTCGATCCGCTTTTCGACGGCCATGCTGTTTTCTCTCGCCTTCATACCGTCCTTTGTAATCGGTGGTGTAACCGGGGTGATGCAGGCTGTCGTTCCTGCAGACTATCAATATCATGATTCCTATTTTGTTGTAGCCCATCTTCATTACGTCATGATCGCAGGTACGATATTCGGGGCCTTTTCAGGCTTTTATTATTGGTGGCCCAAAATGTTCGGCTATATTTTGGATGAAAAGATCGGCAAATGGCAGGCATGGACCTTTATCATCGGCTTTCATGTCACCTTCTTTCCGATGCACATTTCGGGCTTGAAGGGCATGCCGCGGAGAACCTTCACCTACCTGCCCGAAGACGGCTTGTTTGAGCTCAATTTCATCAGTACGATGGGCGCCTACTTAATGGGCATCAGCGTTCTGCTGTTTGCTTGGAATCTTTTCTTCAGTTATCGAAAAAAAGAGAAAAAAAGCGTTGCCGATCCATGGAACGGCCGGACGTTAGAGTGGGCGGTCTCCTCGCCTTCCTCCCACATGCGCTGGCCGCGTGCCCCGCTCGTCCGGGATCTTGAAGCCTTCTGGCATGAAAAAGAACGGGGAGACGGCACGCTGATTCCTTCTGCGAAAGAAGAGAGTCAAATCTTTGTAGAGAAACCGACCATCTTGCCTGTCCTTCTCAGCGGCGGTTTTTTCACCCTTTCATTCGGGCTTATTTTTGAAGTTCTGTGGATTGCAGTCATTGGAGCGGTGGGAATTCTCTTGCTGATGGGCTGGCGGTCGATTTCTTTTGAGCGGAACATCAAGCTGTACACAAGCAAACAGCTGGAGAAAGCTATCAGAAAGGAGGAAGGATAAATGGGTATGGAGACGACGGTGCAGGAGACGGCCGAAAGTGTTGTTGAACATCATTCCCAAAGAAAGACAGCGATGTTTCTTTTCATTTGTGCGGAAGCCGTTATCTTCGGCTGTTTGTTTGCAACCTATTTTGTCATGCTGCATCACCAGGGTAACGGGCCAGGTCCTAACGAGTTCTTTCATTTTAAAAAAATCATCCTTCCCACTGTCCTGCTCGTGTCCAGCAGCCTGACCTGGTACTTTGCCGATGAAACACTGCGGATGAGAGAAAGCGGCAAAGCGCTGATGTTTACAGCCATTACTGCCGCGCTCGCTCTCGGGTTCCTTAGTTTAGAAGTGTTGGAGTTTCTGCAGAATGTGAGTGACGGAAACACGCTGTCTCGAAGTCCATTCGTGTCCTCCTATTATCTGCTGGTCGGACTGCACGGCTGCCACGTCCTGTTTGGAGTCTTGTGGATGGGTCTCCTGCTGATGCATGTGAAGACAAAAGGTGATACCGAAGCGAACCGAGGCCGCTTTGCTTCGTTTGGGATCTACTGGCATTTCGTCGATTATGTTTGGGTGTTTATTTTCATTCTGCTATATGGATTAGGGGAGTTTTTGTAAGAAAAAGCCCGTCCCACTGCGAAAAAGCGGGTCGGGCTTTTGTTATTTAGTAGATTACGGATGTTTGCTTTAGCGTATGACTCGTTTTACTGGCGGGAATGAGAAATTTACTGGCCAAATTGTCATATTTACTAGCCAAAATCAGAAAATACTGGCCAAAACAGAGGATTTACTGGCCAAATTGGAATTATGGTAAACTAGCGGTCGGCCTTTGTCACTCTATCCCTCGCAATCCCTCAAAACAGCACTTTACCTGGTTATCGCAGAATAATTTTTTTCAATCTCAGTAAGCTCGACTCTCCTGCCCTCTTTATGAGAGAGTGCGGCCGCTTCGTTCACTAGCGTCAAATTACGAATGTCCTCTTTGGTTATGGCAGGAGCCGTATTGTTCGTAATCGCGGCCACCCATTGCTCCATCGCTGAAGGCAAAGTTTTAGGCAGCTGATCGGACATGATGACGCCTTCTTTTTCCACACGGTCGCTGATCAGCTCTCTCGGTTCGCGGTTCTCGATCAGCAGTGTGCCTTCGGTTCCGTAAAGCTCGAGCTGATCCGGGCATCCGTAGGAAAGGAATCCGGTCTCAATGGTTCCGAGCGCGCCTGATTCAAACTCAACGATGACAACTGCATTGTCATCTACGTCATGGCGGTTGGTCTGCTGCAGGCGTGCCGTCACCGCTTTTACTTTTCCGCCCAAGCGGTTGGAAAGATAGATGGGATGCGCTCCAAGGTCGATGAGTGCCCCTCCGCCTGCCTCTTCTTTGTTAAAAAATTGCCCAGGCAGCCAGCCATGCTGGCTTTCTTCTGTCGGGACAGCACCATGATGGGCTACTCGGCAGCGTACCGACGTCAGATTCCCGAGACAGCCCTCGTCCAATATTTTTTGCGCGTAAAGGTAGAATCGTTCTGTAAGCCTCGGCAAGGAAACCATCAGCTGAACGCCTGCCTCCTCCACCGCTGAAAAGATTTCATCGCACTCTTTCACTGTTGGAGCCAGCACTTTTTCCGTAAAAATGTGCTTGCCATGCCTTGCAGCAGCGGTGATGATCTCGGTATGAGCGGTGGTTGGCGTCGTCACAATGACCCCCTGCACGGAAGGATTGGAGAGCACTTTTTCCAGATCGGCTTCAAAAGGCACACCAAGCTCTTGAGCCCACTGTTCGCCCCGTTCGCTGTTTTCATCCCAAACGACGCTGATCGTAATGTCCTTGTTCTCGCTTGCTTCCTTCGCGTAATCCTTCGCATGAACATGCCATTTGCTTAATAGTGCCACATTGATCATCTATTCCAGCTCCCTTTTATGTATGGATTAGTATAAGACCCTTATTTCCCGATAAAGCAGTCTTGAAAACTTGGCGGCCATTTTTACCGGTCGATTTCCTTCAGCCACTTCTCCACTTTTACGAAAAGGAGGATGATGAACAGGAGCATCACTCCCATTGTGGCAAACACCCCTGCCTGCTCGTTTTTGATCAGCAGGCTGAGTACTCCGCCGATGACAGCCATCGCTGCACCGTATTTCATCATAAGACCCGCACTGTATGTATTGGCCTCGTTCCAGAGCTTCTCATTTTTCATGGAACGGAACGTGCGATAGCCGTACAGTGGATTGATTTTGGTCGGCGGCTTCACTTTCATGATAATTCCAGCTAAAACAAAGATTACACCAATCAGAAGACTGAAAAGCAGGTTGGCCATCATCATCTTCTCCCCTTTTCTTTTTCCCTAAAAATACCATATGTTCATCGATAATGCTTCTTTTTTTTTGTTGTTTGAGCGTGGGGGTGATGGGTCGCCAGTTTACGTAATCCAGTTTTGGTGGGTTAATGTGCGATTCTGGCGGGTAAAATTCTCATTTCGGCGGGTAAATCGGTTATGTCCGCGGGTAAACACTGCAAAACGGCGGGTAAACCCATATTTCCCACCCGATAAAAAAGGATGACGCCCGCCAAGGCGCCATCGTTTTCTCTTTTATCTAACTTTCGCTACAATCTTGCCCTTCACGTGGCGTTCGGACAGACGCACAAGCGCTTCTGGAACTTCCTCTAGTGAAACGGTCTCTTTCAGCATGGAATCAAGCTTTCCTTCTGCCATCAGCTTGAGCATTTCGTCACCCATGACGGCGAGGTCTTTTTCTGAGCGCTCGTCGTTGGACTGATGGGCCGCACCTAAAGCGATCTCGTGGTAAGAAACCACTTTGGTGAACGGCGTAATTTTTGTAAAATCAGGTGCTCCGGCAATGTAGACGATGTGCCCCATGAAGGCGAGCAAGTCCAGAGAATCTGTCGCGCTTTGGCGGCTTACCGCATCCACTACGGCATCAACTCCGCGCCCGTTCGTGATCTCCATTACTTTCGCTTTAATGTCTTCGTTTCGGTAGTCGATGACATGATCAGCACCAAGCGATTTTACATAGTCATGATTGTGGCTTGATGCGGTCGAGATGACTGTTTTGCCTGCGAGTTTGGCCATTTGAACACCAAATCCGCCGACACCGCCTGCTCCGCCGTGAATGAAGATCGTTTCCACTTGATCCAACGGCAGCTTGCGGAAGAGGGATTGGTAAGCGGTATATCCTGCCGTTGGAATGGCCGCTGCATCCTCAAATGAAACGTTTTCTGGAATGCGGGAAACGGTATGTGCGGTGACAACCGTATATTCTGCGTACCCGCCTTTTTTCGTAAGATCACCATGATAGACGACGCGGTCACCTTTTTTCCATTGAGTCACGCCTTCACCTGTTTCCACGACCACACCCGCTGTATCCAGCCCAAGTATATGAGGATACGTCCAGTTTGGGTTTCCGTTGGTAGCTGTTTTATAATCGACCGGGTTCAAACCGACGGCGTGAACCTCGATGAGCAGTTCCCCTTTTTTCGGTTTCGGGGTTTCGATTTCCTCTACCTTCATGTTCTTCCATTGATTTTTATCGTGTAAAAGCAATGCTTTCATAGCTATTCGCTCCTTTATAGATTAAGACTTCTATAGCTTTCCTTGCACGGTATATAATATATACTGGTTTCACTGAAAACAAGGCACCATTTTGTAACCTGGACTAGATGTAAGGAGGACTTCAAATGAAACAGCTTCACCCTGAATATACGTGTGCCATCGATCTTGTCATCGACATCATCGGGGGCAAGTGGAAGGTTTTAATTTTATGGAACTTAAACGAAGGACCGAAACGGTTTAACGAGCTGAAACGTTCGATGCCGGAGATCACCCAGAAAATGCTCACCCAGCAGCTGAAAGAACTTCAGGAACATGGCTTAGTCAGCCGAACAGCATTAGGATGTGGAATACGCCACCACTGACATGGGAAAAAAGCTGCAGCCTGTCCTTTTTGAAATGTGCAAGTGGGGCGATGAGTTTGCGGAACAAAATCAGATTACGATGAGCCGCTGCTGGACAACCTATGATTTCATGAGTAAATAATTGTTGACGTCAGATTTGTTTTCATGTTAATTTGTATATGCAAATGAAAGGGATGGATGACCGTGAGCGAAGAAGAACAAGTACTGATGCATTGTTTATATTTTACTGCCAGCCGTTTTGCACGCAACATTACAAAGCTGGCCGAAAAAACGCTGGACGGCGGAGATCTCGCTCCCTCTTATTTGTACATGATCATGATTGTGAAATTTAACCCGGAGATCACCCAGAAAGAGCTGTGCAGCAAGCTGTCGATCGCTCCATCAACAAGCACGAGGTTTATCGATAAGCTCGAAAAACAAATGCTCGTAAACAGAAAGGTTGACGGCAAAGAAACGCATATTTCGCTGACGGAAGAAGGGGAAAAGGTCTACGATCGTTTCCGCGCTTCGTTAAAAGAGATGTTTGCCAGCTATTCCGGCGTGCTGGGCAAAGACTTCAGCCTGGATTTAAGCAAAAGGCTTCACGATGCGAGCAACAAGCTTGAAAAAGAGCATTAAAAATTTTTACATGTTCATTTGTATATACAAACATTTTTCAAGGAGGTTGGATGGATGACTGAAAAAGTGATCGTTATCGTCGGTGCAGGCCCTGGGATCAGTATGGGAGCGGCGAAAAGGTTTGGACGTGAAGGGTTTAAAGTCGCACTTATCGCAAGAAGGCTTGAAGTACTTCAGGAGTATGAAAAAGAACTACGAACTGCCGGGATTGAAGCAAAAGGATTTCCTGGTGATGTTTCCTCGGAAGTAAGCTTAAAAACGGCGATTTCTGCTGTCGTTGATACGTTTGGCCGAATTGACGTACTGCTTTACAATGCTGCTTCCGGCAAGCCTGGAAAGCCTACAGAACTAACAGCTGAATACCTTGTCCGTGATTTTAAAATCAGTGTGGCCGGGGCATTACTAAGCGTGAAAGAAGTCCTGCCGCATATGGAAAACGGATCCATTCTGCTGACTGGCGGCGGACTGGCGCTTGATCCATACGCGGATTATGCCTCTCTGGCCATCGGAAAAGCAGGGATCCGAAACCTGGCATACAGCCTAAGCCAGGAATTAAGTGCTAAAGGCATCTATGTTGGAACCTTGACGGTTAAAGGGTTTGTTAAAAAAGGAACACCGTTTTCACCAGAACATATCGCAGACACTTTTTACACGATGAACCAAGAGCGCTCTGAGACAGAAGTCGCTTTTGAAGGAAAATAAAAAGACCCCAGGAGGAAATCAAATGAAAACTTTAGTTATTGCCGCTCACCCAAATATGGAAGGATCACTTGTAAACAAAACATGGATGAATCGTCTTCGTGACGAAGAGGATGTAACGGTTCATGAATTATATGCTGCCTATCCTGATGGAAATATTGACATGGAGCGTGAACAAGAGCTTTTGCTGGCGCATGACCGCATCGTCTTCCAATTCCCGCTCTACTGGTACAGCAGCCCTGCTTTATTAAAAGAATGGCAGGATGTTGTTTTGACTTACGGATGGGCTTACGGCGCTGAAGGCACTAAATTGCACGGCAAGGAATTCATGCTTGCGATCTCAACCGGCGGACCGGAAGAAGCGTATCAAGCAGGAGGCTACAATAACTACAGCCTTAGTGAACTGCTGAAGCCGTTCCAGGCGACTGCCAACCTGACTGGCATGCGTTACCTCCCTGTCTTCAAAATACAGGGCGTTCGCATGTTAAATGAAGCGCAAGTGAAAGAAAGCGCTGAAGCGTTGGCAGCTCAAATTAAAGCTCAGTTTTAATTGATATGGTGCCAGGCACCCCTTTTTGACATATGTCAAAGAGCGGTGCCTGGCACCATTTTTTCGTTTTTTTAGTTTGCCTTTTGATGTTTACTTTTCTTCTTATTTTTAAAATACGCCACTATGAAGACAATGATAGGGAAAATGTATTGAAAAGGAAGATGCAATAAGAGCGGAACGATCCCGATTCCTTCTTTAATATGCTCAGAATAGTTGCTTGCCATTGTCATGGACATGAACAGTACGACAAGCCCGAGCGGATAACTCAGCCTGGAAGCCGGTTTTACGTTGAAGAGGTTCGCCGTCCCTATTACAGCCACGTACAAAAAGAGACTTATCTTAAAAAAACCTCCCACGACTAAAGCAATCATGAAATAGACGTCCAGGCGCTCCAAAAAATCGGCGACCTGGATGGTTTGGATGGTGCTCAGCAAAGGGAATTGAGACAGTGCTGTAAGATTCACACCAAGGATGCTGATATTGAACATCATGACCAGAGCCAGCGACAGCCCACTGACCACAGTGGCAAGCACACTGGCGTTCCTCAGCTTTTTGGCATCCTCCACATAAGGAAAAATCATCGTAAACACAAGGAGTTCTCCAAAGGGAAAATACATGGACTCTTTTAGGGTGGTTTTAATAATCGGCTTCCAGCCGTTTTCTAGCACAGGCTGCAGGTTGTGGATATCAATTACTCCAGAGAATAATACGAGGATCACACCAGATCCTGCCAACAAATAAATGAAGACCAAAAAGAGTTCTCCTGTTCTCGCCAATACTTCAATTCCTTTTGAGACGGTATAGATAATGACCAGGATCATTAAGGTGTTGGCGATTAAAAGGGGTGTTTCAATGTAAGCAAATGTCAGCAGCATGGTGCCAAAATCCCGCAGGACCCTTCCCGCGATATAAAGGTTATACAGCATGTACAAATAGGCAATCGGACGCCCGATTCCTTTGCCTACAACCTTTTGAAGGTATTCTGTCGGCAGCATGTCCGGGTAAAAACAATACAGCCGGTAACAGATGAAAAAAAGTCCTAATCCCCCAAGCATCCCAAGCAGGATAACGATCCACGCATCCTGCTTGGCTTCGATCCCCACCGCTACAAGCAGGGCACTGCCCAGCTCAAATAATAGAACAAGGGCAAACAGCTGATATGGTGTTATTCTTGCTTTTTCCATTGCTTTGCCCCCTTCTTTTTATTTCTCATCTGTGAGATAAGAATTGTTCCTCAGAGCGGTTTGGCGAACGAAGGCATGGACCTTCACCTTAATGTTTGCTTTCGAAAAATAATCCTCCTCCCATTTTCCCGAAATCCTTTTCCATGTGTCAGGCTGCGAACGATGGACCGTATCCCCGAAGCCGAATATATCGGTTTTTTTATGTTGTGCCTCTTTTATGGCGCTTCTAATCTCTGCTGCGATCTCCTTTTCAAAACCTTTCTCCAATTGTGCGATCACATGCGGGTCTTTAAGATTGACAGGAACATCCGTTCCCCCAATATTTCCTTCGGTTTGTACACTGACAGTAAGCTGGGTACTTCCTTTCTTAACGGAAGAAGAAATCTTCGTGTTCTGCCGGAGTACTTCAAAAGCAATCGCTTCCTTCCTCCCCTTTTTGTTTATATTGACTTCTGTTTTTTGAGTCTTGTTCATCACCCAGACGGCTCCTTTGGCTTTCCTCCCATAGAGCCAGCCCTCAAGCTTTCCGCCTTTAAATAAAGCCAGGCCATCAATTTGGGGAGCTGCCTGGGGTGTTGACTGCGTGATGTTCTCAACGCGTTCTCCGATCGCACTAGAACCCTTTAAATAAAACCCGCTGATGATGGGCTGTTTTCCGTCATCCAATAAATCTTTTACCACATCCAATAAGGTTACATTGATCGCCTGCCCCCATACTCTTTCGGAGAACCTCAACAGTTTGATCACTTTGTTCGCTGGAACTTTATCGATGGCTGTCAGTGTTTTTACAATATCACTTGCCTTTGTTTTATGAGCGATCACGATGGTTGCTGTTTTCCGGAACGTTGCATCCCGGTCAAAGGCATCCAGGATGGGATTCAACCCTTTTTTCTTCGCCAATTTGTCACTGACGACAAGCAGATTCGCATGGGCATAATAGAGGTTTCGCGAAACTTTGGTAGACATGCGGCGGCTTAACTCATCCATATTCTCCCCTGTTGTCGAATAGACGGAGACCGCATTTCCGCTGCCCCCACCTCCCCCTTGGAACCCTCCTGTCACATTGCCTGGATTAACAAATTGAAAGGTGCCTAAATATCTTCCTTTTTTATCAAGATCAATGCCCACCGCAGAGACGAGGGCCAGATCGTTCAGCTCTTTTTTGCTCCAGCAGCCTGAAAGCAATGAAAGCAGCAGTCCCACTGTGATAAAAACGATCACGCTACGTCTCATTTTGATCACCTTCATTTTCTGTAACCAGAATCCGTCTCTGTTCCGGCTCCGGTTTGCTCATATTGTCTCCATCACGCTGCTGGTTGGGTCCGCTGATGTAGGCCGGCCGTTTCGTTCCGGTCCACATGGGAGCCCGAATAAACGTGTCTCCCACTTCAGCAGGGATAAGCGGGGCAAGAGGTGACATGTAAGGAACGCCGAAAGATCTCAGGCTGCATAAATGAACGACCAGAATGATAAAGACTAAGATCATGCCATAAAAACCAAAGGTAGCAGCACTGATCATAAAAATAAAACGAAGCAGACGGGCCGATATCGCGATCGCAATGGACGGAGTGGCAAAACTGGCGATCGCGGTAATAGCTACGATAATAACCATGGCAGGCGATACGACTCCCGCCTGAACCGCTGCCTGTCCGATAACAAGGGCACCGACGATGGAGATGGCAGACCCGATCGCTTTAGGCATTCGGATTCCCGCTTCCCTCAGAATCTCAAACGTAACTTCCATGATGAGTGCTTCCACAAAACTCGGGAAAGGAACGGCTTCCCGCTGTGCGGCGATGGCAAACAAAAGTTGAGTCGGAATCATCTCCTGATGGAAGGTCGTTGCGGCAATATAGGTCGCTGGTCCGATGAGCGAGATAAAAAAAACCAGAACCCGCAATAATCTTATAGCGGTGGAGATATAAAAACGTTCGGTGTAATCTTCAATCGACTGAAAAAACTGCACAAATACGGCAGGTCCGAGAAGAACGAACGGTGTTCCGTTAACGAAGACTGCAAAGCGCCCTTCCAATAGATTGCCCGCAACCGTATCCGGACGCTCGGAATAGTACAAGGTAGGAAATGCTGTAATGGATTGGTCTTCAATGAGCTGTTCGATATACCCGGACTCCAGAACTCCATCGATATCGATTTTATTAAGCCGTTTACGAAGCTCAACAATTACCTCATCCTTCGCTATTCCTTTGATATACATGATGGTGACGCTGGTTTTGGTCACTTTTCCAATTTTCATGGATTCGGTCCAGAGCAGGGGATTCTGAATCAGTCTTCGGACCATGGATATGTTCGTTTCGATATATTCTGTGAATCCTTCTCTCGAACCTCGGATCGCCCGCTGTGTACTCGGTTCTTCAATGGAACGTTTTTCTCCGCCTTCTGTAGATGCCCGTACAGCCGAAGAAAAGCCATCGACAAAAATAATCGTGTCCCCCGCCATGAGAGATTCGAACAAAACAGTCCAATCATCAACCTGCTCTATGTTACCAAGAGGCACGATTTCCTCCACCATGGCCGCCAGATTTTTTTGATCTGGATCTTGAACACCAGGTTTCAGTATCGATTCGACCAAAAGGTCCTGAATGGTCTGCTGGTCCGTTATCCCTTTCACATAAACGATTGCTGTGCGGGCGTTAAACCGGGGGGAATGATTAAAAATTCGAATGATAACTTCACTGCTGTTTCCTGTCTGTGTTTTAATGATTTCAATATTCTCTTCAAGAACTGGCGAAATGGGAGAAGATGTTTGCTTTTTTTGCTTCTCTTTCTCTTGAGAAGGTTTATTTTTTTTAAGTGGTTTCTTTTTGAAAAAAGAAGGCATAAGAAGCAAAACCTTTCTACGTGATTTTCTTTTAGGCTTTCCCTGGCTCCTCTTCCTTATTCTGTTCCTTTCTTAATGGATCGTGTTCATTCGGGAGATACTATGTGTGCGGAGTGTGATAGAACGATGAAAATCCTGGGTATTACCCTATCGATGTTTATACTGTTGACGTGTTTTTCTCTGACTTTGGATATCTACGAAGGATTTGATATGAAAACAGCGATCCTTAATGCCTTGTCTCCTTTCAAAGTAATGGAACTCATAGAAATCTGTGTTGTGGTGTTATTGATTGCTTTATTTTTTGTCCAATCGGTCTTCCAGCTGTTCACAAAGTTCAAAAGCCAAAGGAAATCATAGAGCAATAAAAAAAAAACGGTGCCAGGCACTCGCTTTTGACACATGTCAAAAAGCGGTGCCTGGCACCGTTTCACCGTTCTAGGTTAACTGTATATTCTTCAGAGCTTCTTTTCTGCTTAGTGGCTGGAGTTGCGTAGAGTTCACGAAATCGATGACGAAATCGGGGTTGGTCTTGGCATATTCCCTCAATGCCCAGCCGATCGCTTTGCGGATAAAGAACTCTTTGTTCTCCTTCTGCTGCTCAATGACGTATTTTAAGATGTCTTCATTCGTATCTTTTTTATAGCCTAGCTGATAAAGAATCGCAGTCCGGTTCAGCCACATGTTCGGTGAATGAATCCATTTCTCCACCAATTCCTGTTCCCGATGCTTGAACGTTTGTATGTAATGTCCCATATGGTGCTTGGCGATATGATCCACTGTATCCCACCACGACTTTTCAGTGATCGTGTTCTCTAATGCCTTAAGATCGTCTTCCTGCATGCCCTTCTTCAGCTTGTCCACAAAAAACATGCCCATGTACTGCATTTCTCGTTCTCTGTAGTTCCAGCATTTTTTCGTCACTTCCGGGATGCTCATCTCAGGCAGCCCGTACATTTTCACATGATTCTTCATAACCTCCTTCATGATCGGTGACTTCAAGCCGTAAAAGGTAAATTTATTCTTCATGTAAGACTGCATCTTTACCGCATCGGCCGGATTCTGCCTGCTTCGTATTTCTTCATGCAAGGTTTCAAGGTACGTCATCGTCATCTCCGTTAACCCCCTCAACAGTAGTTCCCTAAATTATAACAGAAAAGGTGCCAGGCACCAGCTTTTGACATATGTCAAAACGTGGTGCCTGACACCCTCCATTAACTCAACCTCTTCCTTCATCCCAAAAAAAACTTGCCAATATAGTAAGCCAGCACGGCGAAGACCGCCATGATCCCGGTATACGTAGAAATAACAAACAGGGCGCTCACATCGCCCCCGAAGCCATGCTCCCGGCCTCCAAAGTCTTCCCGTTCCGTCCGCCTCCCATATCACCGTCACCATCGAATCCAGAAGGCCGTTCTCCCTTGCTGAACGATCCCGGTGCCGGACTTCCCGATTGACCGCCATCACTCGTTCCGCTTGCCTGCTCTCCAGGACGCGGTCCGCCGAATCCCTGTCCGCCGCCGTCTCCATCCATGTCAGGCCTCTGCCCGAATGCCCCCTTGCCACCTTCAGCCATCGCCGGCTGCCCGCCGCTTGAAAAGATGCCGAACACACTCACCGACCGTGAAATAAACCCTGTTTCATAGATCTGAAAGACACCAAACAGCAGAACAACTGCCATCGCTCCATTAGCCGCCCAGCCCATCCATTGTTTCGGTTCCTTAATGGAAAAGATGCGGTTCCAGACGTTGATGACCCATTTCCAATGCATGCCGACATGAATTCCCACAATGATCAAGGTCAAGAACGATAACGATATGTGCAGCAGCCTAAACCAGCCTTTATTTCCTATATTGATATTGGGAAAGAGCACCCTTGAAACAAAAATTCCGCTTACAATAATGATGGTCATACATACTAACAGTACAAGATTTAATCCATAGCTAAACCGTGTTTTTCCTGGCAATTTCTTATCGAGTAGTTTCAAAGAAACATTCTTGATCCATCGCCAGTTCAAGGCCATGTGAGTCAGAAACGCAACCCCGATCGCCGTTCCTGCCACTTCGTGAAAGGTCATCCCGCCAAACACTCTCTTGTTAAACAGCAAAACAAACGTAATACTCATCGCCAAGTCCAAACCAAACTTTACATAATTGAGCTTTTTCATCTTTCATCACTCCTGTCCATTTCTTTATAGGAGCAACTTTAAACGGGTTTCCTTAAGATAACCTTAATTTTGAAAAATCTGGTTGCTTTCTTTCTCCTTCTTCTTTATAATCACTAAAAAACAACACATTTTCGATGAGGAAGAGAGTAATCCTGCATGCAGAGAAAAGCGAGTCAGGGACGGTGAAAGCCTGGCGGATGCTGTACGATGAACCGCACTTCTGAGGAGCCAGCCTGAACCAGTAATCCGTAGGGCGGCCGGGGAGAACCCCGTTATCAACGCCAAAGCAGGTTCTTTTTTGAACAATAAGAGTGGTACCGCGGGTCATACATCCCGTCTCTAAAATTTTTTAGAGACGGGATTTTTTTATTTTTCCATAAAAATGATTACAAGAGGTGGTCGAACACTATGTCGGAGCTCAAAAAGGAATTTGCCCAACTTATCTCACATCAGCTTAAGGATGTGCCAGGTACAGAAGATATTGAAAAGCTGATCGAAATACCGAAGCACTCGGTGCAAGGAGATATCGCCTTCCCTTGTTTCACTCTTGCAAAAACGCTAAAAAAAGCGCCCCAGCTCATCGCGTCCGAACTCGCATCCAAAATCAGCTCCCCGCTTTTTGAAAAAGTGGAAGCACAAGGTCCCTACATGAACGGCTTTTATAAAAGAGAAATGGTCAGCAAGGAGATCGTCACAGAGATTCTTGAACAAGGCAGCCATTACGGATCAGCCAAACAGGGCAGCGGAGAACACATTACGATCGACCTCTCCTCTCCGAACATCGCCAAGCCTTTTTCCATGGGGCACCTCCGCTCGGCCGTCATCGGAAACGCAATCGCCAACATTACCGAAAAATGCGGCTACAAGCCTGTCCGCATCAACCATATCGGTGACTGGGGAACACAATTCGGGAAGCTGATCGTGGCTTACAAGCGATGGGGCAGCGAGGATACGGTGAAGGAGAATCCGATCAAAGAGCTTCTCAGCCTTTATGTGAAATTTCATAAGGAAGCTGAAACACAGCCTGCCCTTGAGGATGAAGCGCGATACTGGTTTAAAAAGCTCGAGGAAAAAGATGAGGAAGCGACAGCCCTTTGGAAATGGTTCCGTGAGGAATCCCTCAAGGAATTTTCAAAAATCTACTCGCTGCTGGATATTGAGTTTGATTCATACAATGGCGAAGCATTTTATAACGATAAGATGGAAAATACGGTGACTCTATTAAAAGAAAAAGGGCTGCTTACGGAATCTGACGGTGCGGAGGTTGTCCGCCTTGATGAGTTCAACCTCCCGCCCTGCCTCATTAAGAAGTCGGACGGCGCTACCATCTATGCGACCCGGGACCTGACGGCAGCCCTCTATCGCCAGGAAACCTATCATTTTGCAAAAAACTTGTATGTCGTCGGACACGAGCAAAGCCTGCACTTCCAGCAAATCATCCTTGTTCTTAAAAAGATGGGCTATCAGTGGGCCGAGGAGATGATCCATATCCCGTTCGGCTTCATTTTAAAAGACGGTAAAAAAATGTCGACCCGAAAAGGCAAAGTCGTACTTTTAGAAGAAGTCATCCAAGAAGCGATTACGCTAGCCAGACAAAATATCGAGCTGAAGAACCCTGGCCTTTCCAACAAAGAGAAAGTGGCTGAACAGATCGGTGTTGGTTCTATTATCTTTCACGATCTGAAGAACGAAAGACTGAACAATATCGAGTTTTCACTTAAAGATATGCTGAAATTCGAAGGGGAAACAGGTCTGTATGTTCAGTATGCACACGCACGGGCCTGTTCGATCTTACAAAAGGCCGGAAATGTGAGCGAAATGAACACCGGACTGCAAGACGACTACAGCTGGGAGCTGGTAAAAACGCTCATGGCGTTTCCCAGGGTCATTCAAAAAAGTCTCAGACTCTATGAACCTTCCCAGATTGCCAAGTACTTGATCGACGTGGCTCAGGAGTTTAATGCATTTTACAGCCACATTAGAGTGCTTGAGGAGGATGAAACCCTCGCAAGCCGTGTCTCACTCGTCAATGCCGTAACCATCGTACTAAAAGAAGGTTTGTGCCTCCTCGGCATTAAAGCCCCTGATGAAATGTAACGCTTAAAGCGGCTGTCCAGAAAGTCGAAAATTGACCTTCAGGCAGCCCCTTTTTGGCTTGAAAAATCTTCAATGAAAAGTTAATTGAAGTGGAAGGTGCGAGACTCCAGCGGGACGAGCGGGACAGCTGAAACCCGCAGGCGCCAGCGCCGAGGGGTTCAGCGCACGCCCCGCGGAAAGCGAGCGTCCTGGAACGGAAATCAACCACTTCCAAGGACAACATAGGCTAAGAAAACAGCCTTTTTATAAATATTCCGAAAAAACTCTTGCATAAATGAACATAAAGTAACATAATTGAACAAAAGATTATGACAAGGATGAACAACATGCTCCCGTTAGAACGAAAACTAGAAATCTTAAAACGAACCGATAAAGAAGGAAAAGTTCAAATTGAACAGCTGGTTGAAGAACTGAACGTTTCTGGTATGACGATCCGAAGGGATCTGGCCCAGTTAGAAAAGGAAGGGAAAGTCATCCGGACCCACGGAGGGGCTGTTGCGGTGAACCCGCTCATTCCGGAGACCCCCTATCAAAACAAATCGATGACGAGGGTGAACCAAAAACACCTGATCGCCAAGTATGCGGCAAGCCTGATTCCGGAGGGGGCACAGATTCTATTAGACTCCGGGACAACCACTCTGGAGATTGCCAAAGTGATCAAATCCAGAGACGACTTAACGATTGTGACCAACGATCTGAAGATTGCCGCTGAACTGATTGAAAGTCCATCGGAGATCATCTGTACGGGCGGCACCCTGCAAAGAGGAATTGGCTCGTTCGTGGGCCCTCATGCACAGGACCTGCTTAATCAGATCCGAGTCGACCTTTTATTCATGGGCACGCACGCTATCAATCTTGAAAAAGGGCTGACCGCTCCAACAATGGAAAAAGCCTTGATTAAGAGATTGATGGCTGACGCAGCCACTACAACTTGGGTCGTAGCAGACTCTCAAAAGTTCAACAAAAGCTCTTTTTCACAAGTATGTTCTCTTGAAAAGATAGAAGGCATCATCACCGATGCAGAGTTAACCCCTGAAGATACGGTGCGATATGGAGAAATAACCTCCATATATACCGTAAAAGAAAACGAGGTGAGTCATGGATGAGAATTGCAGTGATCGCCGATGATCTGACAGGCGCCAACGCGACGGGAGTACTTCTGACCAAACAAGGTATATCAACAGCAACCATCCTGCATGGCTTCTCCCCGCAAACGGCCTATAACTATGACGCGATCTGCATTGACACTGACAGCCGCTACACCCCGAAGCACGTAGCGTACAAACGAGTTTCAGATATTATCAGCAGCCTGTCGGGACAGGGCGTAGAGCTCTTTTGCAAACGCATCGACAGTACAGGCCGAGGAAATATTGGCGGTGAAATCGATGCCTGCCTGGATGCTTTGGGAGAAGATTCCGTTGCCGTCGTTATGCCGTCCTACCCTGTGTCTGGACGAACAACCGTTGGAGGCTATCTGCTTGTGAACGGCACGCCAGTCCAGGAAACCGACGTGGCTAAGGATCCGCAAGCACCGCTGAACGAGTCGCACGTTCCTTCCATTATTAGCAGACAATGCGCCAAGCCTGTGGCCACCCTGGAGATGAATGAAGTCCTGCAAGGATCGTTCCAGCTCACTTCCTGCCTTCAGGAAAAAATCAGTGATGGCAGCCGGGTCATCGTAGCAGACGCCGTGAATGAAGAACAGATAGAAGCTGTCGCCAAAGCGATGGCGGCTCTGGATGTGACGTTCGTTCCTGTCGATCCGGGACCGCTGACTGCCGCTTATGTAAAGGAAAAATACAGCGGTTCTCCCTTCACACCGAAGATTTTGCTCACGATCGGCAGCTGTACGTCGGTAACCGGAAAGCAGATTCATCATCTGGCTGAAAACCTGCCGCTGCATACCGTTTATATCGATCCTTTAAAACTGGCAAGGGATGAGAATGGAGAAAGAGACGCAGAAATTTTAAGAGGAATGAACGAAGGGCTGCGGCTGCTGGAGGAACAAGCAGTTGTGCTGGTTACGACGTTCCAGGAGGATGCCCCGCTTCTTGATCTTCAGGCAATTGCCAAAGAGCAGCTCACAACCGAAGCATCACTTGCCAGAAGGATTACAGACGGCCTTGCCATCATCAGCCAGAGAATCATCCAAAAAAGCAGAACGAGCATCAGCGGATGTTTTTCAAGCGGAGGAGATGTGACCGCTTCAATATGCGCCGCCGGCAAAACCCATGGCATTCAGCTGCTTGACGAGGTGTTTCCTCTAGCCGCCTACGGAAGGTTTATCGGCGGCTACCTCGACGGCCTGCCTGTCGTAACAAAAGGCGGCCTGGTAGGCAGTGAATCTGCGATTACAGAATCCGTTTTATTTTTACAGCGGCAGCTCACAAAAATGACAAATGAAAAGGAGATATTATCATGACACAATATACTGCTAAACCAATCATTGCCATTCCTATGGGGGATCCTGCTGGAATCGGGCCTGAAATCAGTGTTAAGGCACTCGCAAAAAAGGAAATCTATGACCTTTGCCGCCCTGTTCTGATCGGGACAGCCTCCGTTGTTGAACAGGCGATGACCTTTGCTGGTGTTTCTCTTGGGCTGAATCCCATCAATGACCCCGCAGAAGGAAAATATGAATTCGGAACAATCGATATTGTTAATCTTGAGAATATAGATATCAGCCAGCTGAAGATCGGAAAGGTTCAGGCGATGTGCGGCCAAGCCGCTTTTGACTATATTGAAAAAAGCATTGCCTTTGCCAACAATGGGCAGGTTGACGCCATTGCCACCACACCGATTAATAAAGAATCCTTGAAAACCGCAGAAGTGCCGTATATCGGACATACCGAAATGCTTGCCGGCCTAACGGGTGTAGACGATCCGCTAACCATGTTTGAAGTGCGTTCATTGCGGATTTTCTTCCTGACACGACACTTATCACTGAAGGATGCGATCGGCCAGATTACTGCTGACCGTGTGCATGATTATTTAGTCCGCTGTGACGAAGCACTAAAGCGTCTTGGAATTGAAAGTAGAAAAATGGCGGTAGCCGGCCTGAATCCTCACAGCGGTGAGCATGGACTGTTCGGCTCGGAAGAACTGGATGAGATCGGCCCGGGGATTGAGCGTGCGAAGCAGCAAGGCATCAATGCATTTGGCCCTGTCCCTGCAGATTCTGTTTTCCATCAGGCACTTCACGGAAAATATGATGCAGTGCTCTCCCTTTATCATGATCAGGGGCATATCGCCGCTAAGATGACCGATTTTGAACGTACGATCTCCATCACCAATGGCTTGCCGTTCCTTCGTACATCAGTCGACCACGGCACAGCGTTTGACATTGCAGGCCAAGGGATCGCGGGCTCTGTCAGCATGGAGGAAGCAATCAAGCTGGCTGCTCAATATTCTGTTCATTTCCGTACACTGAAGGTCTGATTTTAGAAAAACGAGAGAGGAATCACCGCCTCTCTCTTCTTCCAAAAACTAATGTAAACGGTTTCTTTTTCAACAATTTAAAAACAGGAGGGGTTACGATGGCTTCAGCAAAATGGGGTAAGATCATCCCGGTCGCATTTATCATGTACATGCTCGCATATATGGACAGAATCAATATTGGTGTCCTGATGCCTTATATTCAAAAAGATTTGGACATTTCCTCGTCAGCCGCCGGGGATATTGCCGGAATTTTCTTTGTCGGTTATTTGATCCTGCAGATTCCCGGAGGCATTTTGGCCACGAAATGGTCAGCGAAAAAGTTTATCTTCATTCTCATGATCCTGTGGGGCCTTGCCGCGATGGCAACAGGCTTTGTTCAGACAGAAGGCCAGCTGAAATTCGTCCGTTTTCTTTTAGGAGTTGCGGAAGGCGGGGTCTGGCCGGCTGTGCTTGTCCTGCTCGCCAACTGGTTTACCCTTAAAGAACGAGCAAGAGCCAATGCGTTCTGGATGGCTTGCCTGCCTGTATCCGCCATGCTGATGGCTCCCCTGTCAGGCCTTTTGCTTAAACATTTCGACTGGAAGACGGTTCTGATCTTGGAAGGTGTACCACCGCTGATCTGGGCGTTCGTCTGGTATGCCATGGTCAAAGATAAGCCTTCTGAGGCCAAATGGATGAGTGACAAGGAACGGAACGAGCTGACGGCTGAACTTCAAAATGAACAAAAGGGCGCCGTAAAATCATCCGGATACGGTGCAGCATTTAAGAACATGACCGTATGGGGACTCGTCGTTATGTATTTCTTCTGGATGACCGGCTTCTACGGATACACCCTGTGGGTACCGAGCGTGGTCAGCACATTTACGAAAGACTCTGCAGTCATGGGCTGGCTGACGGCGATTCCGTTTACCTTCGCACTGGTAGGAATGGTCCTTAACTCTTATTGGTCCGACCGGCGCATGAACCGGGTGCAGCACGTGGTCATTCCTTTGCTGATTGGTGCTGCTGCGATGGTAGCCGGACAATTTGTGGAATCACCCGCCCTTCAGATGATCTTGTTATCCATTACAGCGATTGGTGTCTATGCGCCGTACGGACCACTTTGGGCGATTCCTACAGCGATCATTCCTGCAGGCATTGTCGGTGCGGCTCTCGGCCTGCAAAACGCCATTGGCAACCTCGGCGGCTATAACGGCCCAAAATTTGTCGGGCTGTTTAAAGACTTAACAGGCAGCTTCCATGCCGGATTCTATTTCCTGGCTGCTTCACTCGTACTTGCTGCCATCATCACACTTATTCTGGGACGGTCCATCCAGGCCAGCCAGAAGGCTTCATCAGACAAGCCAAAAATCAATAAAATCTCGTAGCATTTCAAGGCTGGTTTCTTACATGCGGTTCTCCGCGTTAAGAAACCAGCCTCTTTTTTGTCGGGTATTTTCTAGAAGATTGTTGCTTTAGGAACGTTTCTGTAAATAACCTTCATTGATTAGTTGATTGGAGTGCAAGGTGCGAGACTCCAGCGGGACGAGCGTGACAGGTGAAACCCGCAGGCGCTTGCGCCGAGGGGTTCAGCGCACGCCCCGCGGAAAGCGAGCAGCCTGAAGCGGAAATCAACCACTCCCAAGAACAACAATGAATGGTTAGCCATTATGTAAAAAGGCTTTCAAAAAAAGAAAAATTGAAATTTACTAAAATCTTTTGCATTTACCCTTGAAAAAAATTATTTAAGCATGTTATTATCGAATAATGAATTCGACACAAGATTCGACATAAATCGACATGAAGTAAATATTCACAATATTCTTATTCGGAGGTTTTTTTCGTGTCTACTAAAGCTCAGTCTTCACATACATTGGTTATCGGCCTCATGTTATTTGCTCTTTTTTTTGGAGCAGGCAACTTAATCTTTCCAGCAATGCTCGGACAAACTGCAGGAACCAACGTCTGGATTGCGACAGCCGGTTTCTTGATTACTGGAGTCGGTGTACCGCTGCTCGGTGTTTTTGCTTTCGGAATTTCCGGCAGCGACGACCTCCGGGCGATGGGAAATCGTGTACACCCTTGGTTCAGTGCTCTTTATAGTTTTGTTCTTTATTTAGCAATCGGTCCTCTTTTTGCTTTGCCAAGAGCAGGAAGTGTTTCTTTTGAGATTGGTGTTAAGCCCTTTTTGCCAGAGAACAGCGGTCATTTGCCGCTTCTCATCTTCACGGTCGTCTTTTTCAGTATCACATGTGCCCTTTCACTTAATCCTTCAAAGATCGTTGATATCGTAGGTAAGATTTTAACGCCGCTTAAGCTTTCGTTCATCGGAGTGTTAGTAGCCGCTGCCTTCATTCATCCGATCGGCCCGATTCAGGCGCCTGCGAAAGAGTTTGTTCAAAACTCCTTCTTTAAAGGATTTCAGGAAGGTTACCTGACGATGGATACATTGGCTGCCTTCGTTTTTGGTATTATCATCATCAATGCCATCAAAGAAAAAAGAGGCAGCGATAAAAAAGTCATCGCAAGAACTTGTGCAAAGGCAGCTACCATTGCAGCTGCTGTATTGGCGATCGTGTACACTTCCCTATCGTACATGGGAGCTTCCAGTGTTTCTGAACTTGGCCATTTAAGCAATGGCGGAGAAGTTTTATCAGCTGTAGCCAATTACTATTTCGGCTCTCTCGGGAATGTATTTCTCGGACTCATGATCACAGTAGCATGTCTGACAACCAGTGTTGGATTAGTTACAGCATGTTCCGCTTATTTTCACAGTGTTTTTCCGAAAATCTCATACAAAGCATTGGCTGTTATTCTTTCCTCTTTCAGTGCATTAACAGCAAATCTCGGATTGAACGAGCTGATCGCCATCTCAGTTCCTGTGCTGACAGCGATCTATCCGCTGGCCATCATGCTTATTTTCTTAAGCTTCGCCCACAACCTCTTTAAAGGGCGCTCAGAAGTGTATCAAGGAAGCTTGCTGTTTACCTTTATCGTTAGTCTATTTGATGGATTAAATGCAGCTAACCTATCGATAGATGGTGTGAATTCCTTTTTCTCAAACATCCTCCCTCTTTATGACACAGGGCTTGGATGGATTCTGCCGGCAATCGTTGGAGCTCTCCTGGGCTATGCTGTTAGTCTTGTAAGATCGAATGATACGGTTCTTCATTCTCATAAAGAAACCAGAAAAGTTTCATAATCAAATTAGATATAAAAAAGCTGAATGAGCAATCTCATTCAGCTTTTTTGTGTTCCTTTCACCGGTCGGGTGCATCTTCAACATAATCAGAGGTCGTAAAAGCCCCGGCTGGAGGTGCCTGATTCTGCTGGGATGATTGCCCGCTCCCGCCGTTTAAATAGGCATTCGTTGAAGCTACCCATGTTCCATATTCACCCGCCAGCATAGATGTCGGCTTCATGTAAAGACGTCCGTTGATCAGATAATGGCGTGTGGTAATCGAGGGGTCGTCATAAATGAACAGATTGCCTGAAAAGGTGGCATAAGGTGAATCAAAAGAGATCTGTCTTGTATTTTCGGTCCAATATCCCTGAATTGGAACCGGAACTCCCCGAAAATTGAGGGTGCCCATTATTTTATTGTTTTCTATGGAGTTGAGGACGACCGTTCCCCAGATGAGCGGCCTGCCGCCGACATCCGCACTGATTCCCCATCTCGATGGAACTGGTAAGGTTATCATTGCTGCTTGCTCCCCTTTATGTTTAAGAAATTCAGCTTTCTTGCCAGTATATGTGCGGCCTGGGGGAATGCTCACCAACTGAATCGTGTATTACTTCTGACTGGGTCAGCAGCTCTCCTGAACCCATGATGACGCTGCAGCCGCCAATTTTAACTTCCTCATACTCCTTTTCTTTGCGAATCGTAATATCAATGATGCTTGGTCTTCCCATTTCAAATCCCTGTTCACTTCGAATACGATAAACTCCTTGTTGATTCTGGGCAATGTCCGTATGCTCAACAATATAGGCACCTAATGGGCCGCTCGCTGCCCCTGTCGCAGGATCTTCAGGTATCCCCATCGCCGGTGCAAACATCCGGCTGTGTACAGTGGAATCCTTCATTTCTGTTTCCGCTGTAAACGCGAAAATGTGTTTCGTCGAAGGGTTTTGGCTAAAATACTTTTCCCAAATGTCTGTCCGGAAGTTGATTCTTTTCATCGCATCAAGGGAACGAACAGGGATAAATAAGAATGGTACTGCGGTTGATACCGTTCGGATTGGCAGCTCACCCGTTACATCTTCCGGAGAAAGAGAAAGCAATTTTGCCGCCAATGCTCTGTCTTCAAAATATTCCCCGAATAGTGGCATCGGCTGATTCATTTCAACGTTTAATACACGTCCATTCTCCATATATACCGTAACAGGAATATCTCCAACACCTTCTTCAAAAATCCACTCATTCTTACCTTCAGAAGCCTCAAGCAAGCCCATATGAGCCATCACATAGCCTGCGCCAAGGGTCGGATGTCCAGCCATCGGGAGCTCCACATCCGGTGTGAAAATGCGCAGCTTTTTATCGTTTGCAGGATTGCTTGGAGACTGAACAAATACCGTTTCCGATAGATTCAGTTCTCTCGCTATCATTTGCATCATTTCTGTCGTTAAGCCGGTGTCATCCAGAAAAACAGCCAGTTGATTCCCGCTGAAAGGCTTGTCGGTAAATACGTCTACAAGCGTATACGTTAAAGGTTTCATCTTTATCCTCCTCAAGTGTTCTTGCTCTCATCATATGATGGCAGTTAACATTAATCAAATGAATGTTTATAATATAAATCATGAAAAATATTAATGCATTGAGGTGTGAACTGTATGACATTGCTTCAGTATGAGGTTTTAAAAACGGTTGTAGAGACAGAAAGTTTTACAAGAGCAGGAGAAAAGCTGGGGCTTACCCAATCGGCGATCAGCCATGCTATCCGGGGATTAGAAACAGAACTGGAATTAACGCTGATGAACAGAGGGCGCAGCGGCATAACGTTAACGAACGAAGGAATAAGGATGATGGAATACATCCAGGAGATTCTGGATTTGTCAGAACGAATGAAACAAGAAGCAGGTCTGCTGAACGGTTTAAAAATCGGAACAATCCGCATCGGTACATTTCCAAGTGTATCGGCTAGTCTTTTGCCTTCTATCTTAAAGCAGTTTCATCAAGCCTTTCCGGGGATTCAAACAGAAATATACGAAGGAGGATACGAGGAAATCAAACAAATGATCACTTCAGGAAAGATTGATATCGGTTTTCTGACGTCTTCAACCTCAGAGAGCCTTGATTTTATCCCGCTTATGGAGGATCACCTTTATATCCTCCTCCCTGACAGCCACAAACTGAAAAGGAGGAAAAAGATCAGTATCCATGAAATCAGCGATGAACCTTTTATCATGCCCAAAGCAGGCTGTGATGAGTTGATCAAGGGGCTTTTTAAAGAGAACAAAATCCTGCCCCAGATATTTTGCGAAATTGCAGATAACCAAACGATTATGGCTATGGTGGCAAAGGAGTTGGGAGTAAGCATCGTCCCTGAACTGGTTTTGCAGGGCGATACAAGAAAAAATGTTGCTGCAGTCACTATGAAAGAAAACTGTTACCGGACGATCGGCTTAGCCGTCAACTCTCTCGAACGGTGTTCTCCGGCTGCAGAAGCTTTTATTGAACTGGCAAAAAAATCATTCATAAAAAACTGAGTTTTTACTGTGATTCATGAAGCAATTTTTTAATGACCGGGACAGGATCATGCATCATTTATTGCAGCCGTAAGCTCTCCGGCGAAGGAGAGCTTATTTTGCTGCGATCAAGTTTTGCACGGCAATATCCAGAGATTGATCCGCCTGGAGCAAGCATTCTTTTTCGTTTTGAAGGGTCTTTTCCATATTGAAAAGGTCTTCCTCACGCTCCGCAATCATCCGCTTTACTTCGTCCGGATTAGGTCCGCCCTGAATCTTGCGGCGTTTGACGAATTCACGTGGACAGACGATTCCCTTCCACTCTTCTTCCGACAAAACTGCAGGATAGATGCTGCTGATCCATTCGTTCGCTGCTTCCACCTCAATATCGTTCAATTCTTTTCCTGCTGATGTACACTGTTTCGCAACGGCGCTCGCGATCTGGTGCGCTTTTCGGAACGGGACACCTTTATCTCGAGCCAGCACATCTGAAAGTTCTGTAATCGTAATGCATGATTGGTTCGCACGCTTGCCGATCTTTTCTGCATCAACCTCCATCGTCCGGATGACGGCATGCATGAGCTGCAATACCCGTGATGCCTTCTCATAGCTTCGATACAGATGAGGCTGCAGGTCGTCTTCCGTGTCCACGATGTCTCCAAACGGTGTATTATGAATCATCTGGATGGCTGACATCGCTTCACCGGCCGCTGAACTGGCAAGGGATCTGGAATGCTCGATCGACACTGGATTCCGCTTTTGCGGCATGATGCTGCTAATCTGTACGTATGGATCGGCAACACGGATGACCCCGAATTCCCGGGTCGCCTGAAGAAGCAGGTCCTGGATCCAGCGGCCTGTGTTGATCATGAGTGTCATGACTGCAGTTGCCGTCTCCAGCAGATAGTCTCCGCCAGCAATGGCATCATAGGAGTTCTCTACAATACTACTGAACCCTAAAAGTTCTCGGACCCGGTCGCGGCTGATTGGAAAGCTTGTCGTGGAAAGGGCAGCGGCGCCCAGGGGTGAACGGTTAACTCCTTCATACGCGGACCATAGGCGATGAATGTCTCTTATGACGACATCATAGATGGCCAGCAGATAGTGGCCGAGCGTAGTCGGCTGAGCCGGCTGTGTATGGGTATAGGCGGTCATGACCGTTCCGGCGTGTTCCTTCGCCTGCTCCAGGAGGGCCTCGCCGAGCAAGAGTGTGTTTTGAATGAGTGTAAGTATATGATTCCTCAGAACAAGACGGTACATCGCTACTCCCATATCATTACGGCTCCTCGCAATATGAACCTTTCCTGCAAGGTCGGCACCTATTTCCTCTGCAAGCCGGCTTTCCATCATAAAAAATAAATCTTCATAAAGAGGATCATAATCCAGCTTGCGGAAATCGATCTGCCGTACCTTTTCCACACCTGAAAGAATCGCTCCTGCCTCATCTTTCGCCAGGATCTGCTGTTCAGCCAGCATGACCACATGCGCCCTGTGAATCGCGAACATTTCCGCAAACAAATAATCCCGCTGATCATTAAAAACGTGCCTCAGGAGATGTTCCTCATAGGTCTTGCCGGGGAACGAGCTGCCATCTTCGTGGATGAATTCATCCCTAGTTTTCACTTTTTTTCCTCCTTGTTTTTAGAGAGAGCGTTCAATCAAGTAGATACACCATCTTATGAAGCAGCGGATTGATGGGTTATGAAGACAAAAATGCACCTCCTGCTTGTGAACAAGCAGGAGATGCTGAATTACTATCTATACTATGGCCTCTTCGGAGCCAATTCCACTGCTTGACGAAGCGCTTCGGTCATGCTTTTTTCATCTGCTATACCTTTACCTGCAATGTCGAACGCGGTTCCGTGGTCCACGCTCGTCCGAATAATAGGCAATCCGACTGTGATATTTACGCCTGCATCCAGTCCCAATACTTTGACCGGTCCATGGCCCTGATCGTGATACATGGCGACGACAATATCAAAATCACCGCGGACCGTGCGGAAAAATAGTGTATCAGCAGGAAGGGGGCCAACGACATTAACGCCTTCTCTTTGTGCCTTTTGCACTCCCGGTATTACTTTCTCATCTTCCTCACCGTATCCGAACAGACCGTTTTCCCCAGCATGCGGATTAATTCCGCAGACTGCGATCTTTGGCGACTCAATTCCTGATTTCTTCAACGTCTCGTCCGCAAGCTTAATAACACGATAGACCCGCTCAGGATTAATCATTTTTACGGCATCGATGATACCGACATGAGTGGTAACATGAATGACTTTTAAGTTAGGAGCCGAAAGCATCATGGAAAATTCATCTGTTCCCGTCAGCTCGGCCAATATTTCAGTATGGCCCGGATACTTATGGCCACCTTTATGCAATGCTTCTTTGTTTAAAGGCGCAGTACAAATCGCATCAATCTTTCCTTTATTCGCAAGGTCAATCGCCTTGCTTAAATATTCAAAACCGGCATGACCAGCAATAGGCGAAACCTGCCCAACCGGAAGATCTTCAGGCACCAGGTTCAAATCCAGACAATACACCGTACCATGTGTAAAATTCAAGTTTTCAAGTTCGTCTTCCGTAATCGTTTGAACTGTAAGGTGGCTATTCACATAGCTCTTTGCCCGCTCAAGAATTCGGGTGTCGCCAATGACAAACGGACGAGATAATTCATAGATTTCTGTGCTTGCAAGGCTTTTCAGAATGATCTCCGGACCCACACCTGCAGCATCTCCCATTGTAATTCCGACCATACTTTTATTTTGATTCATGCTCTAACACCTCTCCTGTCATATGTTTCAACGCATGGGCTAAAGAATTTTCATTGCCGAATCCGCCGGCCTTTGTAACCGTCCAGTACCGGCGTTTTTCATCACTTGCTATTCCTAACGGAAGCCCTGGCTCCACCTCAGACCGCAGTTCCATTTGGGACAACCCAACTTCCGAACAGACCGCCTTGGCCGTATCTCCGCCTGTAAGCACCAATCCTTCAATTGAAGACACCCCATTAAGCAAAGAACGCGCGATGATGCCAAGCTCCCTTGAAATAATTTCCCCGATCTGATTTTTATGCAAACCCAAGTCCCTGCCAAGCTCCTGAGCTGCTGAACGGTTTTCATCTGAGCCATCTACATAAAGGACAAGATGGCGTTTTTCTGGAACCTGTTTTATTTTTTCGATCAGGCTCTGCAGATCATACGTCTTCCTGATAAGTTCTGACGGATCCATTTCCAACATCAGGGAGTCAGGCATTATACCAACCTTTCCTAGCTGTCCTTTTGTCGTTTGTGATAAGCTCGCCGAGACAGTAAGGGTCTGGCTCACATTGAGCTTTTCTCCTAAACCCTGTGGTTGAGCTGCTAGACCAAGAACAGCTGGAAGGTACTCGATCAGGCCAGCTGATCCTGCCCACACGGTTTTTTTATTTAATGCAGAAAAAACATAAGCCGCTTTCTCCAAATGCTTATCCGTTTCAGCATCACAGACAAACCAGGATATCCCCTCATCCAAAGACTCTAAAATTTTGGCCAAAACCTCTTCTTTCGAACGTGATAACAGAACACTGTTCACGACGAAGATTTTTTGATGAGCATACTTCTCGAGCAAAGCTGGGATATGGCTCTCCGTGACCGGTGTTTTCGGATCTTTGCCAAACTCGGTCGTTTCCACAGGCCGGCCGTCAACATATTGGGTGCCATTGATCGTCTGTCTGTTTAACTTTGGATACGCGGGAGAAATAACAAGCATTTCCGGCTTGAACACCTCATATACCGCTGCCAGTTCTGAACCGATATTGCCGCGAAGAGTAGAATCTATTTTTTTATAAACATGTACTTCATCCCGTTCCTTCAGGTGGGAAGCCGCTTGTAAGATACGTTTGCAGGCTTCTTTTTCACTAAGAGCTCTGCTGTCAGTATCATATATTGCCACATCTGCTGCAGTATCCGGTGATTGGGAAAGATCCAGCCAAACGATTGAACGGAAGCCCTGTTTGGATAATTGGACACCCGAATCGTTGGCGCCTGTCAGGTCATCGGCAAGAATAAATAATTGCATTGATGAAAACTCCTTTATGAATGAATGACGTCCAGTACATTTTTTAAAATTCTAAAAATTACTACCCCTAGTATAGCGTATTTTTCAAGCTAACTTAGCCGAGGCAAAATGAAAAGATCAGACAAAGGAAAAACTGGATTTTCCCATTCATCTCATTGTTAAAGAAATAGACGAAAGAGGAGTAGGGGGTTTGAAGGGGCAGGTAGTTTACATAATTAGAGTTTGGACAGTATTTGTGCGACTTTGGACAGTAAATGGCTTGGTTTGGACAGTATTTACCCTTTTTTGGACAGTAAAAGTGGATATCTGGACAGTAAATGAATTTGACAGGCATGTTCCCCCGTCAAATTCCCGCTCCGCAGGCAAAAACCACAACAAAAAAGCGTTCAGAACATGGAAAGTAACGTTCTGAACGCAAAAACAAAGCATTTTTACTCCAATTCATCATCAAAAGGACCAGAAAAGAATGGTGCCAGGCACCGGGATTACACAAGTGTGTAATTCGGGTGCCTGGCACCATTATAGTTAACTAGCCCTCAACTAACACAAGGGATTTGTCGTCGTAGTTGCGTTCGATGTGCTTCTCGCCCCATGCACACAGAGAATCGAGGATCTCCTGAAGGGACCAGCCGTAATCGGTAAGATAGTACTCCACTTTCGGCGGGATCTGCTGGTAGATCTTGCGTTCGATCACACCGTCTGCTTCCAGCTCGCGAAGCTGCTGAGTCAGCATCTTTTGTGTGATTCCAGGCATGGAACGCTTCAGTTCACTCGTTCTTTTTGTTCCTTTTGTAAGGTGGCAAAGAATAACGACCTTCCACTTGCCCCCGATCACTTCCAATGCTGCTTCAACCGGAATGTTATATTTCTTCATTTGCCTTCCTCCTCTTACAGTTACTTTTTTATACTATAGTTCAAAATGAACCCTATAATCGATATTAAACCGTATAAGACTTCTCGTATCATACCATAGGATTGCTTCTGTTTCAATGCCTCCTGTATAGGCACCTTCAAGTACCTATAGCACCACCGGGTTCCTAGCGTACCCAGAAGTGGCTGTGGTACCTGAAAGTGCGTACTTCTCAATACTTCCGCTATGCTCCATAATAACCCTAGTCAGCCGTACAGAACATTGGGCGCCTGTGCGATGGATATGCTGGCCACACTCATTTCTATCATGTTGAAGGGGGATTTATTATGGTTTCATATACTGTTTCACATAAAACCCAGCCATCAGAGAAAAAAGGAACGTTTGCGCTGCTCGCTCTTGCGATTAGTGCATTCGGAATTGGTACAACAGAATTTGTGCCAGTTGGCCTGCTTTCTTCTTTGGCTGATGACTTAAATGTTTCAATTACACTTGCTGGATTGCTCATTTCCGGTTATGCACTCGGTGTTGCATTCGGTGCTCCCATTCTGACTGCAGTTACTAGCCGTTTAAACCGGAAAACACTTTTGCTTCTTCTCATGCTCGTATTTATTGTCGGAAACACGGCGGCCTCGTTAAGCCACAGCTTTGCTTTATTGCTAGCAGCCCGTGTCATTACTGCTTTTTCACATGGCGTATTCTTTTCAATCGGATCGACCATTGCAGCTGATCTTGTCCCGGAAAATAAACGGGCAAGTGCCATTGCTATCATGTTTACAGGTCTTACCGTAGCGACCGTAACCGGCGTGCCGCTCGGAACCTTTATCGGCCAGACGTTCGGCTGGAGAGCAACTTTTGCTGCCGTTGCCTTGCTTGGTGTCATCGCCTTTATCGCTAGTCTATTTTTGATTCCTAACAATTTAAAAAGTGCTTCAAAAGCTTCTTTCAGTGATCAATTCAAGCTGATCACCAACGGAAGACTGCTTCTTGCGTTTTCTATTACATCGCTTGGCTACGGCGGAACATTTGTAGCCTTTACATTCTTGGCACCTATTTTAGAAAAAATTACAGGCTATCATCCTAAATCAGTAAGTATCATTCTGCTTGTATACGGGGTAGCAATCGCCATCGGAAATACGATTGGTGGAAAAGCAGCAAACAAGAATCCAATCCGTGCCTTGCTTTGGATGTTTGTTATCCAGGCCATCGTAATGTTTGTTCTTTTCTTTACCGCTCCTCTAAAAGTGGCCGGAACAGTAACGATCGTCATCATGGGACTGTTTGCATTCATGAATGTGCCTGGCTTGCAGGTATATGTTGTGCAATTGGCTGAAAAATATGTTCCATCTGCTGTCGATGTAGCTTCTGCCATCAACATTGCAGCGTTTAATGTCGGGATCGCAATTGGTGCCTACGTCGGCGGACTTGTCGTCGATTCCATCGGCTTGATTCATACGCCATGGGTTGGCGGACTGATGGTCGTTGGTGCTGTCCTGCTCTCTGCATGGAGCGGAGCGTTGGAACGAAGAACAGTGAAGAAATAAGGAAAGGGGTTGTCCAGAAAGTCGAAAATTGACCTTCAGGCGGCCCCTTTTTGGCTTGAAAAATCNNAGTGGAAGATGCGAGACTCCTGCGGGACTAGCGTGACAGGTGAGACTCCCGCTGGTGCTTGCACCAAGAGGCTCACCGCACGCCCCGCGGAAAGCGAGTAGCCTGGAACGGAAATCAACAGCTTACAGACTTCTTGGACAGCCCCTTTTTTGTATATTTTGGTCAGTGCTGAGATGTCGATAGTTTACATAACATTCTTTTCGCGGGTATTTTGCTTATTTTGGCGGGTTAACCGTTCATTTCCGCTGGTAAATCTCATGCCGTTCTGCCCGGCTTCTAAGCTTCAATAGAGCTTGCTTCCTCCATGATTTTACGGCGTGTATGCTCACTCCCTCTTCCTCTGCAATTTCGGCTTCTTTCATCTGGAGGAAGATCTTTTTAACCACCCATTTCCGCTGGTTCAGGGTCAGATCTGACAGATACATCTCCAATACTTCATTTTCAAGGGGAAGAACGCCCCCTTCAAAGGGTATGGTTTCTGTAAGCTCTATGCTGAACCCGACATGTACGGCTTTATATTTGGCTTCCTTTTTTAATTGCTCGAGCATTTTTCCTCTAACCGTGCGATAGGCAAATGGACCAAAGTCTCCTTTATTTTGGTCAAACCGCTTGAATGCTTCCCAAAGACCAATAAGTCCTACTTGGTAATACTCATCATAACGCCCGGTAACACCAAGGGACTGGATTTGCGATTTAATCAATGGATCGAACTGAAGAGAGAGATTTTCGAAACTGGTTTTCATCTTATTTCATCCTTTAAAAAAGACACGTGCCTTACGTTTTATTCCGCCGGTAATCTAAACATAAAGCTCCATTTTCAGGCTGTCATATGATCAAAAGGGCAAAACCGTACGGGTAAAAGGGATGAAAATGATGTTTTCGAGAGGGGTAATGGAGGTTTTCAAAAGGTCATGATTAGGGGTTTGGTTATTTTCATTTATTTTTTATAGAGATGCCTCTTTTTTCACGGAACTTGCTATTTATAGGTGAAAGGAGGTGATGGACATGGCAACCACAGCAATCCAGGATACACAGCTTCGCATGGTGTTTGATGCAGGGATGGATGGCGATAAGCAGCTGTACAAAAACAAAAATTTTTCCAACGTAAAAACCTCTGCTTCGGCTGATCAGCTTTATGCGGTAGCAAACGCTCTTTCCCCTCTTCAGCAGCTGCCTTTAATCTCTGTTGAACGCAATGACTCACACAGCATTTATGCGTAAAAGACTATGAAAAACCAGGCATGATTCTATGGAAAGGAGGATACCAATATGGCTAAAACGTTGGAATTGCAGTTCCTTAACGAACAGGACAAAACGGTGACGATTTCCCTTGATGCTCCGAAAGAACCAGTGGATCCGGCTGCTGTCAAAGCCGCCATGGATACCATCATCGCCCAGAACATCTTCGTTTCGAACGGCGGAGATTATGTGAAGAAGAAGGGCGCCCGGGTCACGGACCGCACTTCAAGCGATATCGTTCTTCCATAACAGCGCAGTATGAACAAACCCCAATCGGCCGTCTTGCTGGTTGGGGTATCCTGCTTATAGGAGGTTAATAAAATGGAATCGTGGCTCTCTTTCGTAAGCGATGTTGGCTTTCCAGTGGTGGTGACGCTGTATCTTCTGCACCGGATCGAAGGCAAATTGAATACACTGAACCACTCCATCCTGTCCCTGGCCGAACGGGTGCAAAGATAGCACAAAAAAAGCCTTGTCCTCCTGATATGGAGAGCAAGGCTTTTAATTATTGCTGAAGAGTTTTGGCAAGGGCAATTGCACCGCACAATCCGGCATTGTCGCCCAGCCCCGGCGGTACGATGAAATCTTGAATGTTTTCCTCGGTAAGCTGCGGATGCTGTACATAGCCGTTGAGCGTATCCAGCACTTTTTTGCGGATGAGAGGGAAAAGCTGTTCCTGCTTCATCACGCCTCCGCCAAGAACCATCTTCTTCGGAGAAAGAATAAGAATGTAGTTTACAAGAGCCTGGGAGAGATAGTGGGCCTGATATTCCCAGACTTTTTCTTTGCCTGCAAGCTCGATGCCCTTCTGGCCCCATCTCTTTTCAAGAGCCGGCCCTGCCGCCATTCCTTCCAAACAGTCTTTGTGGTACGGACAGCTACCTTCAAAATGATCTTCGGGATGTCGTCTGACTAAGATGTGTCCCATCTCGGGGTGAGTCAAACCGTGAAGCAGCTTGCTCTCTGTGATGGCGCCGACTCCAATGCCCGTTCCGACGGTCATGTAAATGCAGGAGTCCAAGCCTTTCGCTGCTCCCCATTCCAGTTCACCGAGCGCGGCTGCGTTCACATCCGTATCAAAAGCCACCGGAACGAGAATGTGCTTCTGAATTTCTCCAACCAGGTCGTACTGGGCCCATTGCGGTTTTGGAGTACTTGTGATGTAGCCATATGTTTCGCTGTTCTTGTCTAGGTCAACAGGTCCGAACGATCCGATGCCCATCGCACTGATCTCTTTATCGCGGAAAAAATCAACCACCTGGCCGATCGTTTCTTCCGGAGTGGTTGTCGGTATGCTGATCCGCTCAAAAACCTCTCCGTTTTCATCACCGATACCGCAAATAAACTTCGTGCCTCCCGCCTCTATCGCTCCGAGTCTCATTCCATTACCTCCTATTATTGGTGCCATCTTATTGGTGCCAGGCACCGCTTTTTGACATTTATGTAAGAGAGGGTGCCAGGCACCGGCCGTTACACACTTGTGTAATGGCGGTGCCTGACACCCTGTTAATTCTTAGCTGCTGTGTGATGTTATGAAAGATGCGTTTCCTTTAAGAGAGAATTTCTTTACGGTAGATGGAACGATGAAATGGTCTCCCTTCTTGAACGAAGATGTCCCATTTTGCGTCTCGATCTCCCCTTCTCCGTCAAGAACGCTGACTAGAAGATACATAGGGTTCTCCAGGTCCAGCGCTGTGCCGTTTAATGCCCAGTGGTAAACGGTAAAATAGGATTCTTTGATCAGTTTTTTCACTGTCAGATCTCCCTGTTTGTTTTCAACAGGCTGGAAGTGGGCGTCCTCATGGGGAATCATCGCCACTTCAATTGATTGCTTAATATGAAGATCTCTTGTGTTGCCTTGAGCGTCTTTACGGTCATAATCGTAAACTCTGTATGTTACGTCAGAGCTCTGCTGGGTTTCAAGGATCATCGTCCCTGCCCCGATGGCATGAATGGTGCCGTTCGGAACATACACGAAGTCACCCGGCTGTATTTTTATTTTACGGAGAAGCTTGTCCCACTGCCCGTTGTCTACCATCGCCTGAAACTCATCCTTGGATTTTGCATGATGGCCGTAAACGAGCTCGGATTCTTCCTCGCAATCTATGATATACCAGCATTCGGTTTTTCCAAACGCCTCATGCTCTACTCGCTGTGCATATTCATCATCTGGATGCACCTGAACAGAAAGATCTGTTTTTGCATCCAAAATTTTAACGAGCAGCGGAAAGTCGTCACCTTCCTGACCGGCAAAAAGCCCCCTGTGCTTTTGCCACGCCTCGTCCAGTGTCAAACCTTTAAGCGGACCATTCAATATAGTGCTTGGACCGTTCGTATGAGCAGAAATCCCCCAGCATTCACCCGTCGTCTCTGACGGAATCTCATAGCCGAAAGTCTCTCTTAGCTTTGTTCCTCCCCATATTCGGTCTTTAAATACCGGCTGCAAAAAAATCGGTTCCGCGTACATACCAACATCCCCTCATAGTTTCATCCAATACAATAGATACAGCTTCTATTTTACATTATTCCTGGGGGATAGTGAAACGTAGAGAGGAGGATTATCTATGGAAAATAAACACATTGCTGCTTAGTTTTGATAGAGGGTCACCCGCGGCCATACAGCAGTCCAATCTTTCTTTCGCAAGCGTTGTTCGTAAATGGCGTAAAACTCCCTTGATTCTTTAAAAAGTTGGGTAGGCCTCACTTCCATGGCAAGCACATCTTCCATTCCGCAGGGAGCTGTTATAAGGAGCCGATCCTGTTCGTCCAGTTTCGCTCCCAGAGCCGTTGGCGTTTCAGGGAATTTAGAAATAGCGTCCTCTGAAGAAACGTACGGCTGCAGATTATTGATCACATGCATCCTCGCCTGGTTTTTCACGGACCAGGGAACTTCCGGCATAAGCATTCTTAGCCTATCCTCGAGTACTTTTTCTTCACTTTCTTTCGGATGTTTCGGGTCAAAATAAATGACATCCACATCTTGAAGGGGTGTCTTTTTTTCAAATCCATGAAGTGCATCCCAAATCGCTGAACGGATCGCTCCCGCACATACCCACCAATCGGGCAGCTGCAGCGTCTTGACCGCTTTTAATATCTCCATCAACCATGGATCATTTTCAAGGAAACGCTCGACATCTTTCTGATTTCTAAGGCTCATCATTTCTCTCCTTTTTAGACATAAAAAAAGCAGCTGCAGTTTTGGCTTCGATGCTTTATTTCACTTGAGTTATCGTCAGTTTATAGCTTTGCGTACTCCAATGATTGTTTTCTTCGTAAATTTGCAGATAGGATGTTCCAGGCAACACGGTATACGTAAAGGACTCAGTGCCGTTCAATCCTCTGTCGTTTGTCCTTCTGGCATCGGCAGGCTCTCCCTTAATGGTATGATCCATCCAGACTGTGCCGTCCATTCCGGAAACTCCGCTCAGTTCCGCCTTTACCGTCATTTTTTTGGTTGAGGAAAATTTAAACCAGTCACTGTCCATCGGCATATGATAGCTGTCGCTGTATGTCTTGCCCAGCTTGATAGATTTTGCCTTCCCCCTGCTGTTGCCTGCGTCTGCTATGATTTTTGGAAGCTTATCAGAGAGCCCTCTGTCAGCTCTTGCCCTTCCATAGCCAGCAACGATGTTCCAATAATCTTTATAAGCAGGCAGCCTGGTTGCGTTCTTTTCTAGCAAATATTCGATTTGACAGGGCGAATAATCCGGATGTTTGCTTAATAGAAGTGAAGCCACTCCACTAACTGCAGGGGCAGAGAATGACGTCCCGTTGACCGATTCAAATGATCCGGTTCGATTGGTGGTCCAGATATTCTCTCCCGGCGCGGTAAGATCAAGCCGTGGTCCATAGTTCGAAAAATCGGAGACACGATCTTTTTCATTGGTAGATCCAAACGCTAGTACTTCTGGGTAGGCAGCGGGATAACTGACCTTCATATGCTCGTTTCCTGACGCCGCAATCACTAGGATCCCTTTGGAGTATGCGGTTAAAATCATTTCATATACAAACTGGCTGTAATTTGTGCTCCCCATGCTGATGTTGATGATATCCGGTTTTTGGCTGATGGCGTACTTCAGCCCATCTAAAAAGTCAAACAGTGTTGCTCCTGTTGTGTTGCCGATTCTAATTGGCAGTATCTTTGCGTAAGGGTTGATGCCCGCCACTCCGGTAAGATTGTTGCTTTTGGCAGCAATGACACCGGACACCTTGGTGCCGTGGCCGAGCCTATCCATCGGATCAGCATCTTTTTCGTATGTATCGTAGCCTTTTAATGTCTGTCCTTTCAGATCAGGATGCCGGTAGTTTACGCCTGAATCCAAAACAGCGACGGTCACCTTTGAATGTTTTTTTGCTGCCTTAAGGTCGTCCCAGGCCCGCGGCACCCCCATTCTTGGCAGTGACCATTGTCTGGCATAGAGCTTGTCATTCGGCTTAGAAAATGCTGTGAAAGTAAAATTCGGTTCAGCGGCTTCTACCAATGGAGAATTGCGAATCCTGTCCAGTGCAGCCTGATAGTTAGCTGTATGCGGCAGCTCGATCGTATATATATTTTCCTTCTGCAAGTTGGCAGATGTGTTCTTGATTCTGTAGCTTTTCGCAAGCACAGCAGCAAACTGTCTATTTTTTAATTTAACGATAATCTGGCGGTCGTGAATGCCGGTTGTTTCATTGTCTGCAGCTGACAGAAAGGCGGAAGTCCTGTTTTCCTTTGAAAATGAACTGAGTTTGCGGTCCAGCATTTCCTGGTCATACGCTTCAGCAGAGATTGAAAAAAGCAGCAATAACAATACTGCCAGCAGGACCGTTGCCAGCGTCTTCTTTAACTTATTTTTCATTGTCCCTCCGTGCAAAAATATGTAAATTCATCTATAATTTTACCTTATTTTAGCAATGTAGCAAGAGGTAATGTCGGTGCCGGTAATGTCGGTGCCTAATGTCGGTGCCTGGCACCGGTGTTACACACATATGTAAAGGAGGTGCCTGGCACCTCTCCCTCTTAGCTCTTATATGTTTTGCTTCCCCAATAAAAGATGCTGTGCCCGTTCCATCTGATTCTCTCAGCCTTCCCGTTGTATCGTTGTTCGTAATGAAGATGCGCTCCTGTAGAACCTCCCGTGCTTCCAACCGCTCCAATCTTTTGGCCTTGCGTAACCTTCTTTCCGACAAAAACATTTATGGCACTCAAATGTCCGTATAAAGTCTGCCAGCCTCCGCCATGATCAATAACAATGTATCTTCCATAACTTCGGTTTCCTAGATTTTTAACTTTAACTACTTTTCCCGCAGCTGAAGCGATCACCGTATCTCCCTCATCATACAAACGGTTTAGATCAACCGCATTTTGAGGGTTATGGTTCATTCTCGTTTGCCCGATCCAAACTTGTCCTTCTGGAAACGGTATCCGGAAAACCGGTGAAGCGTCTACCTTCTTAAATGGGGTTTCGAGCAAAACAGCAGCCGTACACAGCGGAATGATAAAGAAAAACATTAGTTTTACTTTTGGCATCTGTTTGGATTCTCCTTTTCAAGTTAATGGGGTGTGAATTCACTATGTAATTGGAATATCTTCTTTTAGGGTGCAGTAAAATCCAAAAATTACTGATGGGAAAAATGTGTAAAAAAAATGGTGCCAGGCACCGCGCATTACACACTTGTGTAATGGAGGTGCCTGACACCAAAATATTAGATGATTCCTTGTTTTGCCAAGGATGATTGAGGGCTGTTTTTTGAAACTAAACTCAAAAGAATGTACGCCGCAAGCGAAAGAACGACCGGCAGGACTACAGTATGCATTCCCCACAAATTAGGGGCAAAGGTATCCAGAAGGATGTAGGAAAGCACACCTGTAACGATGGACCCCACTGCACCTGCTGCATTTCCTCTCCTCCAATAAAGACCGAGGACGACAGGCCATATGAAAGCTGCTTCCAATCCTCCGAAAGAAAACAGGTTCAGCCAAATCAGCAAATCTGGAGGATTCAGAGCCATGATGAATACCAGAATTCCGATGATGGCAGTCACTGAAAAACTAAGCCGTTTAACCGATTGCTGGCTGGCTTCCGGTTTGATGTAATTAATATAGATATCCTTAACAATCGATGAGCTTACGATCAGCAGGATGGCGTTCACTGTCGACATGACAGCAGCAAGCGGTGCTGCGAGCACGATACCCGCAAGCCACCCTGGCAATACTTTCAGTGCGAGCATCGGCATCACCTTATCACCGATTTCCACTCCTGGTATGACAACTCTCGCAAACACTCCGGTCAAATGCATCCCAAGCATGATAAATCCGACGACAAACGTCCCGATGATCATGGCCTGATGCATCGCTTTTGAATTCCTATAGGACATGGCCCTGACAGAGATCTGCGGCAGGCCGACCACTCCAACCCCTACAAGCAGCCAGAATGAGGAAACATAAAGCGGCGTCAAAGACTTGTCTGCTCCATACGGTGAGATCAAGTTCGGGTTTTCAGCAGCAAGCGTTGAAATGATATGAGGAACACCTCCGCCAGCTATAATGGTTCCCGCGAGTATAACGAGCGTGCCGATAAACATGACGATTCCCATTAGGGTATCCGTGATTACGACTGCACGAAAGCCGCCCGCTATGACATAAACAAGAACGGAAAACGAAAAAATCAGCAGTGCCACAGGGTAGGAAACACCAGTGAATGATTCGATGAGCCGGCCGCCGCCTACCCACTGCGCAGCCGTTGCAGAAAACAAGAAGATGCTGATGCTTGCCGCGGAAAAAATAACGACCCATTTGTTTTCATAGCGTGCTTTTAGAAAATCAATAAGCGTGACTGCGTCGATCTTCCTGGCGACAATCGCAAACTTTTTCCCCAGAACAGCAAGGGTAAAATATCCGGTCACAAGCTGCGCCATCGCCAGCAGCACCCAGCCAAGCCCGAGCTTATACGCGATGCCGGGCCCGCCAATAAAGCTGCTCGCACTTCCGTAAGTCGCTACCATCGTAAGGGCTAGAACGAAGCCCCCGAGGTGCCTGCCTCCCAGGAAATAGTCCTGTAAAAACCCCGAACCACTCTGTACCTGGCGGGAGGTATAGATTCCGACGACAAACATTCCGATCAAAAAGGCAAGTAAAGGGATGACCACTTCCCAGTTCATCGCTGCTCCTCCTTTAGGTTCTGCCGTTCAGGTTCACCTTCAAAAGGGACGTCTTTGAAGAAAAATTTGACCATGATGTATACCAAAATAGAAAACACAATAAAACCGGCGACACAGCTGTAGAAGAACCATGCCGGCAAACCCCATATGTAGTGATACTCCTTAACCGGTTTCCCGCCAAGCCCGTAGGCAAATGCGTACCACCAGATAAAGTTCAGAACGGCTAGCCCGATGCCCATCAGCGCTTCCCGATTGGATATTTTAAATCGCGGATCCATCTCAACAGCTCCTTTCAGAATCCGTCAGTTTTTGTAGATCAATGTGTCTATTATGCCATAAAATACTGTCATTATCTCGGTGGTGCCCTCTTTGTGGTGCCAGGCACCACGTTTTGACACTTGTGTAAGAGCGGTGCCTGGCACCAAAAATAAAACAGCCTAGCTATTCGAAGCTACGCCGTTCGTATTCCTTATTTGATCGGCTCGATTGGGCCGCGCAGTTCCCCGCCCGGACTAAACTCCGAATAAACATTCACATAAGCATTTCCTTCGATGATCTCTTCCACAAGCCTAGACAAGGGCATTCCTTGAAGTGGTCCAATTAAATCATTACTGGTTATGCTCCCTGTTACAATCCCTGTATTTAAGCTGATGCCAGGTTTTATAGAGCCAAGAAGATAAGCGGTAACGGGACCGTTTTTCCCTGGTTGTCCTAAATGAATGCGCGCTTGAGTTAACTTCCTTAAATTATTAACCTGAAGCCGATAGTGCAGCTTGGTTCCATTGGAGCTTAGGACAAATTCTGTGGTGCCTGATGCCCGGGTGCCAACAGGGGGAACCACATGGTCGCCTTTTAACCTGCATAAAAAATTTTTCAACAACAATCCAACCACTCCTTTCCGATAGCTATTGACAGTATATTCAGGAAAGGAAAATAAGCTTGTTTATTCATCTAGAATTTTCAAAAAATAATTTTTATCGAGGTCAAATCGGTTGGTGGATTCTAGCGCATTTCCCGGGACATTTTTTTACAAAAACAAACAAAGAAATGTGATTCTTCACTTTTCTCGTAAAAACTCTGTAAAAACTATCAAAATTGTCAAAAAATATACTATATATTGAGAAAATTCAATAGACACTGTCCTATATCTAGTATAAAATGGGAATATATAGTGATAGTTACCTGGACGTGAAGTTATAAAACATTTTTCTGTATAGGGGGAATGGATATGACTCATCAAAATATAATAAAATTAAAACTTGAGATCGATGCCATCCGCTTAACTATGTACGTAATGAGCACCCGCGTAAACAACCTTGCAGACCCGCTTCTTGTACAGTTAAGCCAGCTGCTAGACCAAAAACTAAACGAATTGAATCAATGTGCATAAGCTGTCACCCTATTTTGGGACAGCTTTTTTAGTTGGGTGCCTTTAGTGGGTGCCAGGCACCGCGTTTTGACACTTGTGTAACTGCGGTGCCTGGCACCCACTACGAATGCTAGTCTATGAACCGTTTACGTATGTCCGGTGTGGGGATCATGCAGTGGTCCTTTTTGCCGAACCATCTGTAACGGTTCTTGGCAATCCAGGAATATAGCCCATCGCGTAGCGGCTTAGGGATAACAACAAGAATATAGGCCACACTCCACAAGCCCCCGAGATCTCTCGCAATCTCAAGAGCTGCCGTTGATCTTTGATAGATAAGGCCCTTTTTTATATAAACGAGACTTTCAAAATCTTGTACAGGAAGGAATTCACTGATCAGCCCCTGGCCGGCATCCGATTGCAGGGAGCCAAATGAAATTCGCCCCTTCTTATCCTGTCTGATCAAAAAATTAACGATTCCGTTGCAAAAATTGCAGACGCCATCAAACAGCAAAATTGAGCCGTCCCTTTGCTTATCCCTCATGCTTGCCCCTCCCCTTCCTTACTTAAGATTCAAACCGTTACTTAAAACCAGCTCGTATGGACGTTCGCCTTTTGTATTTAGTAATTCACGCGCATGCCCTTCACCACAAGGGGAACAAAAATGAAGCTCGCAGCCCTCCAGTTCTAGTACAGCACATTCCGCCTGAAGGCCTTCATTGGTATATCCGGTACCTGCGGACAATCCTAGCCAGTCCTGCCAGAGCGAGGATGTTTTCTTCGCATCCTCTACAATGATGGACAAATGATTCATTTTCAAATCCCCTGCCGGATGGCTGCCGATGATACCTTTCTGCCGAAGGTCCGTTTCCCGATCTTTGTCCGGCTGCAGCCAGTCTATGAAAAATGGAGGCAGCAGCTTATCTTCGCTATCATGATTGGTTATGAAAAGCAGCTTCCAGCCTAGAATGCTTCCATCCTGTCGTTTGCGGCTTCCTGGAAGCAGCCTTGTCTCTAACCCTTTCTTCTCCAGCTGCACCTTTACCTCTTCTATTCGATTGGTGCGGATCGCAAACTGGCCTGGTCCCTGTTTGTCAGGCAAATCGCGCAGAAGCTGGCCGATCAAAGGGTTTTCCTTCGCCTGCTGGGCAATCTGCCCATTTTCAACAGCTAAAAACTCTACATAACTCAAGCCAAAATAGCAGAGTGCATTGAAGGTTCCCCAATTTTTATGGCTCCCGCCCTGAGAAGCGTAGAGACCTTGTTTTTTTAAAGCATCAATATGATTATTCAGTTCTTTATCGGTAAAGTACACAAGATGGTCAAACGCGAATGCCATGTTAACTCCTCCCGAAACTTTTATCTACTCTAAAATTACCAAAGTTGAAGGCAAAAGGAAAAAAATTGGTGCCAGGCACCGCGATTACACACATGTGTAAAGACGGTGCCTGGCACCAATCGAACCAATTAAAGGAATTTACGCGGTCTGCTCATTACCTGCTTTTTTGCTGACAGCAAGCGGACGTGTAAGGGCACTGACGATGAGAAGGACGATGATGTTGACCAGCAAGGCGACGATGCCGATGTTCAAATCTTTGACTGCTTGGGGGAGCATAGGCAGCAAGATTGCGAGCGTTGTTCCTTTGATAGAAACATAGGCCACCACGGCTACACCGCAGGCAATGCCGGCAAACGCTCCCTGCTTGGTCACGAAGGGCTTTTTCGCCAGACTGAACAGCAGCGCCGGGAACAGCTGGGTAACGAGGCTGTATCCCATCAGCAGCAGCGTAACGATAGTATCTCCGCCTTTAAAGGTGAAGAAAACGGCGATGAGCGCCATGACCGGCACAAGGTATTTTGCCAGCTTGGCCACTTGCTTGTCCGTTGCAGAAGGTGACACGACTTTATAAACATTTTTCGCAAAAAGGGTAGAAGCCGCCATGAGTAGCAGCGAACCTGGAACCAAAGCGGTAAGCAGTCCGGCCGCTCCGATCAATCCAATAATCCACGGATCGAACGTCTGGACAGCAAGCTTGAACAGTGAAAGATCGCCATCTGGCCCTTTCAATCCAGGAACTTTTAGGATCGCGGCAAATCCAACAAACATGACGAAAAGCAAGATGAGAGAATACAGCGGCATGAAGACTGCATTTTTGCGGAACACTTTTGCATTTTGAGCGGTAAAAGAGGAGGCAAACGTATGCGGCCACATATAAAACCCGAGGGCCGTCAATAGAACGGTAGAGATAAACCAGCTGACGCTCATACCTTCGCTCGGCAAAGCAAGAAAGCCCGGCCTTGCGGCTTCGATGGATTCAAACATGGGCTGAAAACCGCCGTAATGGTGGATGGGAAGATATATTCCAAGAAACAGTACGATCGCTAAAATCATGAAATCTTTTAAAACGGCCGTCCAGGCTGAACCGTGGATGCCAGAGATCATAACGTACACCGTCACGGTAATTACACCGATCCACACCGCGGCAACCGGCGAGATTTTTCCATATGAGGCTTCTGATACGATGATTCCCAACCCTTTCAGCTGCAGCACCAGATACGGAATCATAGCGACGATGCCGACAAGGGACACAAATACACCGAGGTAGGGACTTTTGTATTTGCTGACGAAAAAATCAGACTGTGACACGAGTTTGTTTTCATTGGCGTATTTCCAGATTGCGGGAAGCAAAAAGTAGGAAATGACATAGGCAAGTGCGCCGTATGCCAGTATGTATAATGACGGGCCGCCTTTTCCATACGCCCAGCCGCTTCCGCCAAGAAACGTAAACGTCGTGTAGATTTCTCCTGCCATTAAAAGGAACACGAACATCGTACCAAAACCCCGTCCCCCGACGCTCCATTGCTCGAGGTCCATATCTTTTCCCCGTTTGGCACGGACTCCAAGGTACAAGGACAGAATTAAAAACAATGCGAGTATGATCAGTGATGTGTTCATTTAGTGCTCCTCCTTGTTCACCGGATCTATTTTGTAAATAAGAGCCATCAAGGCGGCTGTTATCAAGACCCAAAGCAGGATCCAAAACATGAGGAAAGGCATACCCAGTACATAAGGTTCAACCTTGTTGGCAAAAACAAGCCCTCCAAACATCCCGATAAACGGCAATACTGCAATCCAATGAATCAGTTTCATGCGCCCGCCTCCTCTTCGTTTCTGTACAGTATTTTTTCGGCAGCCCGAACAAACATGGTGACCCCTTGCTCTAACGCATCTTCATCAATGGTAAAACGGGCGTGGTGATGCGGGTAGGTAATTCCTTTCGCCTTGTTGCCCGCGCCGGTAAAAAAGAAGCAGCCGTCCGCTTTTTGAAGGTAAGCAGAAAAATCTTCGGCAACCATATTCGGTTTCATCAATTCAACTTGCTCAGATCCGTATAGTTCTTCAGCTGTCTCGTGAAGGAAGCGCGTTACCTCATCCTGGTTGATCACTGCCCGGTACCCATTCTCGTAGCGGAACTCATAAGCTGCTCCATGAGCGTCGGTTATTCCTTTGATGACCTGCTCCATCAGCTTGGGTGCCTGTTCCCTGACCGCGGGGTTAAAGCTTCTGACCGTCCCGCAAATCTCCACAGAGCCAGGGATGACATTATGTGTCGTCCCGCCGGTAAACTTTGTAACAGAAAGAACAAGCTGCTCCAGCGGATCGGTGTTTCGTGAAACAATGTGCTGAAGGTTGGTCACGACCTGTGAGGCGATTGCAATGCTGTCGATCGTTTGATGCGGAAGCGCTGCATGGCCCCCTTTTCCGTGAACGGTCAGAAAAAACGTATCTGGTGCTGCCATCATAGGCCCATAAACAATCCCGATTTTCCCTACTTCAAGCGGTGACCAAAGATGGGTCCCAATTACAGCGTCTACACCGTCCATCACGCCTGCCTGTACCATCTCCTCGGCGCCACCAGGGTAAAGTTCCTCTGCATGCTGAAAAATAAAACGGATTTCGCCTTGAAGCTCGTCCTTTTTCTGAGATAAAATTTTAGCCGCTCCAAGCAGCATGGCTGTATGCCCGTCGTGGCCGCACGCATGCATGACACCAGGCCTTCGGGATACAAAATCAAAATCGTTTTCTTCCATAATCGGAAGTGCGTCAATATCCGCACGAATGGCAAGCACACGGCCGGGTTCATTGCCTGTCAGTGTTGCCATTACACTGTTCTTCGTTGGACGGGAAAGCTCAAGATTTCCAAACGATTGAAGCATCTGGTAAATAAATTGGGACGTCTGTTCTTCGCTGAATGACAGTTCCGGATACATGTGAAGATGCCTGCGCCACTTCACAACCTGATCTTTTACCCGCTGACTCTCCTTTACTGCTGTTAACGTTCTCATGATTCTCCCCCACCTTCCCATCGATATGAAGGCCATTATATAAGAAGATTAATAGTTTGAAAAGAATAAATATACCGATTTTTCTGATATTTTGACCCGTTCTCATGGTAGGGATGTACTAAGGCGGTGCCAGGCACCTCGATTACACAAGCATGTAACGGCCAGTGCCTGGTACCCACCGCCCCGTTTAATAATTATGATGTTTAGGGAAGATGATAAGAAAAAGGAGGCTGAGGATAATGGATGCGAAACGAGAAAACAACGGCGAACAAAATGACCTGCAACAGCAGGATCTCAGCAGTAATGAGGATTTTTCCCAAGACAAAGTATATGAGGAATTAGAATTTTCCGATCAGGCAGTCATCAGCGGTATCGTACATCATCTAGTACATCCGGGAGAAGCAGAAGAAGACTGCGAAGAAGAAACCACATAAAAAATGGTGCCAGGCACGCAAATTACACACTTGTGTAACAGCGGTGCCTGGCACCATGCATTTTGGCACGATGCATTTATTTTCTATGACCTCACATCACGCTTCTGGAAGACGGCAAACGTGATCACAAGGAAGACCGCCGTATAAGCTGCGAGCATGCCCAGGGAGAAGGAAAGTGACATACCTTTAACGAGCTGCATCCCTTCATCAAGATATTGGGTCAAATCCATGTTGGGAAACAGCGTGTATTTTGCCCATGATTTTCCGCTGAATATGGTTGTAAGAATGTTACCGGCAAACATAACGAACATGGAAACACCAATCGCCACAGAGCTGCTGTAAAACAGTGTGGAAATCATGAAGGCTAATGCAACAAGGACGGCGAACTCGATGAATTCCAGCCCCATGTTCGCCAATACATAATGGGAGATCGATTTTTCTTGGACTACCCCATCGACATTCGTCAAATACGGCTGGTCCATTCCGCCAAACCCATAGAATACACTGCCGATCAGCCATGTGGATACGATAAGAACGATCCACAATAAGAAGGCGAATCCAAGGGTAGCCAGAAGTTTGGAAAGCAGGATCTTCCAACGGCTGTATGGCCGGATCAGCAGCATTTTTACGGTACCCCTCGCAAATTCGGTTGCCACAATGTCACTCGCTACTACAATAACAAACAATCCCAATAACGAGGACAGCGGCGAAAAATCTTTCATAAACTTCCAGCTTGTTGTTTCATAAGGAGAGATATCATGCTTGATGGCGTATTGATTCTGTCTATACTCCGTTTCCAATGACTCCCTGAACATTTTGGGCGTTTTATCCTTTTTAGCCTGAGCAATTTCCTTTTTCAGTTCTTTATTCTGTTCCGTCAGCTCTTGCTTCCATTTTGCTTTTACCGACTCGTCTTCTGTAACCTTGCCGTAGATCGCCACGCCCAAAACGATAAGTATGGGAAGTGCAATAAACACCCAAGTTCTTACCCTGCTGAAAATTTTGACCCATTCATTAGTGACCAGTGACAGAAACTTCATTTAGATCTCCTCCTTTCCCCGTCATTTCAAGGAACCTTTCTTCCAGCGTTTTCTTCTTCAGTTGAATGCCGTATACCATAAATCCTGCCATGACGAGCCTTTTATTGATATCACCGATCGCATCCGGCTGCTGGATCTGTAAAACGAGTTCATTCCCTTCCACCACAACCGGGATATCCGGAAGCTGTTCACCGAGAACCTCTTTCGCTTTTAAAAGATCGCCATCCACTTTGAAATGTACGGTGGCGTCTGCCTGATCGGTAACGTTGGTTACGTTATCTATCCGAACGAGTTTTCCGTGCTGAATCACAGCGACACGGTCACACATCAGTTCCATCTCCGCTAAAATATGGCTGGAAACGATGACTGAAGTCCCTTGATCAGCAAGCGCCCGCAAATAATTTCGCAAATCATGCATCCCTTGAGGATCAAGCCCGTTCGTCGGTTCGTCCAGTATTAGAAGTGAGGGATTGTGCAAAAGAGCCTGGGCTACACCGAGCCGCTGCCTCATGCCGAGCGAGTAGGTTTTTACCTTTTTATGAATGGCATACTCCATTTCCACCAGCTTCACGACCTCATCGATTCGCTCTTTCGTCACTCCTGGCATGATGCGTGCATATTGCATCAGGTTTTTGTAGCCTGTCAAATAGTCATACATTTGCGGATTTTCTACGATGGCCCCGATCTGTTCCATCGCTTTTTCATAGTTCTTGCGGATATCCAGGCCGTTCACCAGGATTTCTCCTTCTGTCATCGAAATCAAACCGACGATCATACGGATCGTTGTCGTTTTTCCCGCTCCGTTCGGTCCGAGCAGTCCAAAGATTTCCCCCTTTTGAACACTGAACGAAAGATTGTCTACTATATTTTTGCCTTTGATCCGTTTCGTTACCTGTTTTAATTCCAGCGTATGTACCGTTTCCATAATTCCTCCCTGTCCCCTGTTTCATCATTTCAGAATTTTTATCTAGTTTCCAAATAATAACATATCGCACTCTGTTTTACGGGTCAATCTCGTTAATAAAGGTGCCAGGCACGCAAATTACACAAATGTGTAATTGCGGTGCCTGGCACCTTTTTACTGGATCAAAAGAAAAGAACCTAAAGATTGCAGCCTGACGTCTCCTTTGAACGTTTCACCTGTTATGGCGTCCTTCCAGGTGCCCTTTGGCAAGGAGACCCGGTGACTTGCTGTCGTTGAATGATTCATCAAACATAAGAACTTGCTGCCGGCCTCTCCATCCCGTATTACCATTTCAACATCGTCCGGCAGTTCGATCGTCTGTACGCCGGCCTGAGCAAAAATGTCTCTGTACAGCCGCACAAGAAAATAATCTTCTACCGCTGTACCGATATAATACACGTTGCCTTTTCCGTACTTGTTCTTCGTAATCGCAGGTGTACCTTCATAGAAAGCGTCCCTGTAGACGGCGAGGACCTCGGCCGATTTCGGCTCGATCAAGTCACACCACACTGTGGCCGGCGACATGATGTCCATGATGTTCCCCGCTATTCCCGTTACACGTGTCTGCTGGCCGGTCTGAAGCGACTCGTACTCGTGGACTTCGATGCCAGCAAGCTCTCCAAGTTCTCCGGGAAGCGTCATTTCTGTAACCGCATTGTTCGGCTCTTTCACGCCTGCCCGATAGGAAAGCACCACCGTTCCGCCATCTGCCGCATACTTCTTCAGTTTTTCCGTAAATACCGGATTGGTTAAAAAGTAAACGGGAACGATGACCGTTTTCAGCCCGTCAAGGCTGCTCTCCGGAGAGACCATATCAGTAGCCGCGTTCAAACGGTAAGCACCGGAATAGAAACGAAGCATCTCCTGCTTATGGGTAAACGCATCACTCTGCGGCTGGATTCGCCAAGCCCAGGCATTTTCCACATCGTAATACACACCGACTTCTGCTTTATATTTAGTGGCGATCCACTCATCTCCGAATACTTTCAGAGCATTGAATACTTCTTTCACTTCTTCAAACTTTCGCCTCGGCTTACCGTCGTGATCCAAGATTCCATGGCAGAATTCTTCGGTTCCGAAACGGGCGGCGCGCCACCTGAAATAGACGATCGCCTCCGCTCCCCGTGCAATAGCCTGGTACGTCCAAAGCTTGATGTGCCCTGAACGAGGCAGGTAGCCGATATGGCTCCATCCTTGTGCCCCGGATAGCTCCTCAAGCACCCAATAGCCTTTTCCGTCTTTTGTTGAACGGCAAAGATCATGCTGCTGGGCAATCGCGGCAGGCGGAATCGGTTCAGGTAGACCGCCCCAGACCGGGTAGTTGTCAAAGGATATGAAGTCGAGGTCCTTCGCGATATCCCGCTGTTTTAGGGCAAGTTCGGTAAAGACAAAATTATGGGTGATAAACTGCTGGACTGAAATATGCTCTCTTAAAATATCAGCCTGCAGCTTGTTGTACGCTGTATAGCTGTCTGCGCAAAACCGGTCAAAATCAAGCAGCAGACCCGGATTATGTTCCTGAAATACTTTCCGTGGAACAGGGATCTGCTCCCACGCCGTATAGGTTTGGCTCCAGAAGACCGTACCCCATGCTTCATTTAATGCCTCCAGGCTGCCGTATTTTTTGCTGAGCCATTCCTGAAACGCCATGCGGTCTTCATCACCATAGCTGCGGTCCGATTTTTCATGGCCATACTCGTTATCCGTCTGCCAGCCGATGACATCAGGATGCTGGCCATATTTCTCGGCCAGTTTGCGGACAATTTTTCGGGTGAATTTCTGATAGGTCTTGCTGTTCACCGTATAATGCCGGCGAGCACCGAAAGAAATCGTTACACCGTTCTCATCAACCGGCAATATTTCAGGATACTGATGCGCCATCCATGCAGGAGGAGTAGCTGTCGGCGTACCGAGGATGATTTTTATCCCGTTTTCTGTAAGCAGATCAATCGCTTCATCAAAAAGGGAAAAATCGTACACTCCTTCTTCCGGCTCCATCAGCTGCCAGCCGAATTCGGCGATTCGCACCACATTAACTCCAAGCTCCTTCATCAGTCTTACATCTTCAGGCCATCTGGATTTTGGCCACTGTTCCGGATAATAATCTACTCCTATAAACATGCCGCTCACTCCTTTGTCTCTCTATTCTTTCACCGAACCGTGCAAAATACCAGAGATAAGCGGTTTTTAAAGCAGAAGTAAGAAAATCAAGATCGGTGAAGTAAGTACGGGACATTCGAACGCTTCTTCAGTTTCTTTCTTATCTAATGAGGATATCCGGCCGTCGCAGTGTTTGTCCTTCGAATGTTACTTCAAGGTAGGGCCATCCCCCGGTTTCGGTCAAAATTTCAGCTTTATTTTGTTGAATGAGGACAGTGTCTTCTGATTTCACACCGGGCAGCGAAGGATTCCATGTGAATACCATGTTTTCCTTTACCTCAGTTTCTGATTCCATTGTTGCGATAAACTCTCTGGAGTCATATCCAGTTGGTCCTCCTTGATGGAGGAGTTTCCAGTCTTCCGGATGGCCCTCTTCCACGTACTGCTGTATCCCTTTTTTGAACGCTTCACCAACCGTTGTACCAGGTTTAGTAGCGGTTATAAAAGCCGCATCAATACGAGCGAGTTTTTCTTTATGATCAGACAGTTCCTGAGACAGCGGCCCGAAATGTACAACCCTTGTCAGGTTGGCGACAAGCCCCTCACGCTCACCGCAAATCACCAGCAGCCCATGCTTTTTCAGTTTCTTAGAAGTAGGAACCGGGTGGCGGTAAGAATAGATGCGTTCATCTGTAGCAACAAGCAAAACTTGAAGCCTGATCCCCTTAGATATCGCCTGTTCTGCCACCATCCCGGCAATTTCATGTTCCGTCTGCCCAGGCTCCATCTTCCGGCAAACCGATTCAAGTGACCACGCCGTATCCTGGCACAGCTTGCGGTAACGCTCAACTTCTTGTTCATCCAATATGGATCGAACACGTTTCAGTTCCTCCGTCATGTCGGCATAGTCTTTAAACGGCGTATCCGTCCCCATCCTTTTCCCTTTTCCAAGTTCAGAAATCAAATGATCAGAGCCTTTAAACCACTCATCCGTCACCACTTTAACTTCATGAGAAAAATGGGAGAGTTCTTCTTCCTTTATGCGCCGTTCTTCCATCTTGGTCGTCACCACATAGATCTCATCTTCAAAAATCACAAGATCTGCAACACCTTCCGTGATTCCAAGCACGATCTGGTTCTGGCGGCCGCTTGTTACCCATGAAAAATGGTTCCGTTTTCTCAGCAGTATTCCGTCCAGATGGTTTTCTTTCATGATGTTTCTGATCTTACCTAGAGCCATTGTCCGGACCTCCATCGGCATAACCGTTTGGATGATGGAGATGCCAGTTCCAGGCGTGTTCTACCATTTCATGGACATCAGGATATTTTGGAACCCAGCCCAGTTCATCCTTTGCTTTTTGAGAAGAAGCGATAAGAATCGCAGGATCGCCTGCTCTTCGCGGAGAAGAAACAGCTTCGATCGTTCGGCCTGTAACCGTTCTGCATGTATCGATCACCTGCTTCACCGAGAACCCCTTACCGTTCCCGAGGTTGTATACGCCGCTCTCTCCAGTTCTCTTTAATTTTTCGAGAGCCAGGCAGTGAGCGTCAGCCAGATCCATCACATGGATGTAATCCCGGACACAAGTACCGTCTTCTGTCGCATAGTCCTCCCCGAATACAGAGATATGCGGCCGTTTTCCAAGGGCGGCTTCAAGAATGATCGGAATCAGGTGAGATTCTGGTGTATGATCTTCTCCAATTCCTCCTTTTGGATCGGCGCCTGCCGCATTAAAATACCGGAGAGCGACTGCTTTCAGCCCATAAGCCTGATCTGCCCAATGAAGAAGTCTTTCTATGGCCAGCTTCGTTTCTCCATAAGGATTGGTCGGAAGCGTCCGGTCGCTTTCCTGAATAGGGACGGTCTCAGGTTCCCCATAGACAGCGGCAGTAGAGGAGAAGACAATGTTTTTCACGCCATTTTTCACCATGCGGTCGACCAGATTCAATGAACCCGCCACGTTGTTCTGGTAATAAGAAATAGGATCTGCAACACTCTCACCTACAAGAGAGCTGGCCGCAAAATGTATAACTGCTTCAATGTCATTTTCTGAAAAAACGGTATCCAGCAAGGCGCTGTCATGCAGATCTCCTTCATAGAACGGAACATCCTTCAGCACAGCCTCCCGATGCCCTTTTTGCAGGTTATCCAACACGATGACTTCTTCGCCTTTTTCACGCAGACACAATACGGTATGGCTGCCGATATAGCCTGCTCCTCCGGTTACCAATATGGCCATTATCTCTTCACCTCTTTGATTTCTTTTACACCGTCTCCAATTTCACAAACATAAAAGTCAGGCGATAAACCCGTTTGTTGTTTGTAGTTTGCTGCCACGTTCTGTTTGAATGCTTCTACCTGTCCGTCTTCCACGATGGAAATGGTGCAACCGCCAAAACCAGCGCCGGTCATTCTCGTACCTATGCAGCCGGGCTGCTGCCCCTGAATGTCAAACAGTGCGTCAAGCTCCAGTCCGGTCACCTCATAATCGTCACGCAATGAAAGATGGGACTCCTTCATATACAGGCCAAACGCAAGTAAATCTCTATTTTCGAGTGCTGCTACGGCTTTTTGAACACGATCATCTTCAGTAACTACATGTCGGACACGCTTTTTAATCGTTTCATCAGCCAGATGGGCTTCCATTTTCTTAAACTGAAGAGGGCGAAGGTCACCGAGTGCATTAACATCCTCTATATGCCTTTGGATGATTTCCAGCCCTTGTTCACACTGTGCTCTTCGTTCATTGTACTTGGAGTCTGCAAGCCCTCTTCTTTTATTTGTGTTTGTGATGACAAGCTTGTATCCTTCGATTTCAAGAGGAATCAATTCAAACTCATAACTCTGGCAATCTAGAAAAACAGCATGGTCTTTCTTTCCGAATCCGACCGCAAACTGATCCATAATTCCGCTGTTTACACCGATAAACTGATTTTCCATCCGCTGGCACAGCTTGGCGAGCTCCAGCATGGGCAGTTCCTCTTTTTCCAATACTGAAAAACCAAGCGCACTGGCCATGCCAATCGATGCAGAAGAAGAAAGGCCAGCACCATTCGGAATATTGCCCGCGTATAAAACATCAGCCCCTGAGAGCTGGATACCCAGCTTCTGCAATTGCTGCAGGATACCTTTCGGATAATTTGCCCAATCGTCAGCCTTATCATAGACAATGGGCTGTTTTGTATCGATTGAAACCTCCAATGGGAAGTTCTCACTCTTCAAACGGTAGACACCATCGTTTCGCTGGCGAATGGCCATATAGGTTCCAATCGTTAATGCAGCTGGAAATACAAAACCGCCGTTGTAGTCGGTATGTTCCCCAATTAAATTTACGCGTCCGGGTGCAAAGAAAAGTCGTACTCTGTCGTTATTTCCCGGAAAATATTCTTGAAATCGTTTCACCCATTGGTTCTCCACGGCTTATTCCCCCTTACTTTCACTGTAACGCTTGATACATTGGCGCATGATTTCTGCATTTTCTTCCACTTTGGTTGGATTAGCTGCTGCCCATCCTCCTGTTTCAGAGGAGGAATTAAATTTTAATTTGTCGTGAGCACGAAGCGGAGGATAGAACTCGATGTGAAACCGATAAAAATCCTTATATGGATCATTAGAGTTCGATGGACGCTGATGCATGACCATCATGTAAGGAAACAGCTTGTCATAGATTTTATCCATACCTCCGACAAGTTCTTGAAGCATATCCCCCAGTTCCGTTCTTTCTTCCTCCGTGAATTCGGTCAGTGCAGTCTTCGCTTCTTTGCTGACAATGTAAGCTCCGTACGGATAGTCCGTAAAGAACGGAATGAACGCAATAAAATGCTCACTTTCCAACAGGACACGCTCACCGAACCGCTTTTCCTCGGCTACCATATCATCAAACATGTTCCGTTGGTTTTCTTCAAAATACTCTTTGCATACTTCCAGCTCCGTTTTTACTTTTAACGGAATAAAAGGGTAAGCATACACTTGTCCATGCGGGTGAGGCATTGTAACCCCAACTTCCTCTCCGCGGTTTTCAAAAATCATGACATACTCATGATTCGGATCCTGATCCAGTTTGACGAATGTATCCGTCCAAAGGTTCATCAGCTTTTTCATATGATCTTTGGACAAATCAGGAATCGTGTCATAGTGGCCCGGTGAATACAGCACCACTTCGCACTTTCCATACGCTTCTTTCGTCTGATACAACCCGCCTCCTACTCCATCTGGTTTTGGAGGGTTTGGTGAAAGCACAGGGAAATCGTTGTGATACAGATGCACCTCATAGTTATCGGGAACTTTCCCGGATCCCGGGCAGAACGGACAAAAGTCTTTCGGCATATGCGGTCTGTTTTGCCGGCTGGCAGCCACCATCGTCCAGTCTTTTAATAAAGGATTATATCTTAGCTCAGCCATACAAGCGCCTCCTGTCTTCTCTTTTTATTAATTTAATTAAATAAGTAGAGGGGTAAAAAAGGGAGAAGTGCCCCCCCTTTACTTGTTGATCTTACGGTTTTCATTCTTAATGTTCTGAGAAGCTTCTTTTAAAGACATTTTTCCTTCATTCGTACACCGGCTTGTTGTTAAAGTATTCGTTGTTCTCCTTAAAATAAGGGACCTCTACGATCTGGCCAGCTTTCTGCACGGGTGTTCATCACTTATACAGATTTTCCTGATTGAAGATCGCTGAATCAGAGCCCGCAATCCTGAACAGCCGGCAAGCATTCGGGTCAGCAATGCTGATATTGCTGCGAGCTTTCTTTTCAACAGGTTTTGTAAACGCCTTCCATGATCGTTAAAAGATACTTTGTTAAATTAAATTATTAAGTTTTAATTAGATTAACACACACTCTATTATTTGCATACTCCCATCTTAATGCTAGTCTTCTCTATCCGTATAATTGGAGATTTCAATTAGGTTTTCGTCCGGATCTCGAATATAGACAGAGTTAATCCTGCCCGCCGCCCCTGTTCGCGGTACAGGTCCCTCAATAACCGGCACTCCTTTTTGATCAAAGTGAGCGAGTACAGAAGTTAAAGGAAATTCAGTGATAAAGCAGAGGTCTGCTGAACCTGGAGTTGGGGCGTTTGCTTTTGGTTCAAATTCTTTGCCTGCTTGGTGAAGGTTAATTTTCTGGCTGCCGAATTTGAGTGCTTTTCGGTTTTTTTGAAAAGTAATGATCTCCATTCCTAATACATCATTGTAAAAATCACACGTTCTATCAATATCTTTTACGGTTAGAACAAAGTGATCCAAGCTGTTAATCTTCAATTCACTTCCTCCTTTTTGTCCCGGAATCAGGCAGTTTAAAGATATATAAATTTTATCCTATTCTATCGGTTATCGACAGCTTGATGGCTTCTGTTCAGAGCACAAAAATAACGGTATAATATATATTAATTAATTAATTAAATTAACTTGAGGTGTTTTCATGCAACGCGGCACGTTTCAATTGATGAAGTCGTTAAACCGGAACATAATACTGAATAAAATCCGTCTGGATGGACCCATTTCACGTGCACAGATCGCCAAAGATACGAAGTTGACGCCGCCTACAGTCAGTTCTATCGTAAAAGAGCTGATCGACTCGGGAATGATTAAAGAAAGTGAGCAAGGCGAGTCCAAGGGAGGGCGGAAGCCGACCATGCTGATCATTAATGCCGATAGCTTCTATGTTATCGGACTGGATGTTGGCCCTAAGGACATTAAGACCATCCTGACTGATTTGAACGGCAAGGTGCTTGAGTTTCATGAAAAGGTTCTTTTCAGTCCGCTTTCTAATCATGAGCTGCTCGATATCATGAAAGCAGAGATTCAGCAGATTATGGAGCAGTATGGTGAGGAAGAAGAGAAAGTGATCGGCATCGGCGTAGGGATGCATGGTGTAGTGGATGTGGAGCAGGGCATTTCCCTTTATGCACCAAACCTGAATCTGAGAAATATCCCGATAAAAGAGGAACTAGAGGCCAGATTCAGCCGTACGGTTAAGGTGGAAAATGATGCAAAGGCACTTGCTCTTGGCGAAGTTTGGTTTGGAAATGGAAACGGTGCGGACAGTGTGGTTGCGGTCAACGTAGGGACCGGCATAGGAGCCGGGATTGTGATAGATGGAAAACTGTTTCATGGCGAAAACTTTATTGCCGGAGAAATTGGACACATGACGATTGACATCGGCGGAAAGCAATGCAGCTGCGGCAACTACGGATGTCTTCAAACACTTGCAGCCGGCCCTGCAATAGCTGAAAAAGCGCAAAAAGAGGTAGCGATTGGAAGAGAAAGCATCTTACGGGAGATGGCCGATCACGATTTAGAGAAAATCGATGGGAAAATGGTTTACGAAGCAGCACTCCAGGGAGATGAGCTGAGTGTTCAAGTCTTGAAATCAACCGGGATCTATCTTGGGATCGGGCTGACAAACTTGATCCACCTCATGAATCCTAAACGGATTATTATTGGCGGAGGAGTATCCAATGCAGGAGATTTACTGATGGACAGCTTGAAGGAAACGGTTCAAAAGAAGGCCCTGACCGAAGCCGCAAAACATACCGACATCAGACTGTCTAAGCTTGGAAACAAAGCGACGGCGATCGGTGCCGTTTCCTTACTGCTCGTTGAGTTGTTCCAGTAAGATTATAAAAAGGTGCCAGGCACCCTGAAGGAATCAGGGACCTGGCGCCTTTTTTTGTTATTTCTTTGTGATGATTACATTCTTCTCAACCGTGTTTCCGCCAAGGTCTGTCAGTTCAAGATGAACGGTATTTTTACCTTTTTTCAGGGAAACCTTTTGGCTGATTTTCTTCGTTAATGCCCTCTTTGCAAACGGCTCTTTAAAGTAATGGCGGTATGCCGCATTGTCGTTTACGAAGAAGCGCATCTCATCATAGTTGTCCGCAAGCGTAATTTTAAGTGTTGCTGTTTTCGTTTTGCTTGACACTGTTTTCGGTGCATCTACTTTAATCGTTGGAAGAGTTGAATCCACAATCACCTGGCGGCTGAAGGCCACTCGGTTTCCGCTTTTATCAATCGCTTCAACCTTGAACGATTGGATGTTATCAGAAGTATAGGTAATCTTCTTGCTGAAATCGTACTGCTGTTTTGGTGCATTCCATACAAGCTTTGCAGGTTTGCCGTCGATCATGAATGATTTCAGTCCAGAATCATCCGTCACATGTCCGGTTACAGTCACTGTTTTGGAAGAAGTGATGCTTAACGCTTCAGGTGAATCTACTGTGACACTTGGTACGCTTGTATCTTTCCCGCTCATATTAACATTTTTCATTACTGAGTTACCTGCATAGTCGTAAGCAGCAAGAACTACTTTCGCGTGGCTAGGAAGGTCATTCAGCTTATATTCGCTTGCAGAAGAATCAAGCGGCTTGGAAAGAACGCTTTTTCCGTTAACTAAAACATCGTAGTAAGCTACGCCTGTTCCTTGATCGCCCGCTGTCCAGGAAAGCGTATGGCTATCTGCATTCCATTTTGCAGTAACAGCAGGATCTTTCGTATCGACATACACAGGGAACAATGCTTTTTGCCACTTAGCTTTCGGATAATCAACCACTGAACTTACTTGGTAGTAGTACAATCCGTCTTTTACTTTAGAACCATTCACCGTTCCATCCCAGGCAGCTTCTGTGACAGGAGTGTACCCAGGTTCAGAACCGCCGTCATAATAGTTCTTCACCACATCTTCTTGTGTATCCAACTTGCGAAGTGAAGTTTTATTTCTGTCAAGGATGGAGTATTCCACTTTTTTCGCGTTTCTTAGGAAAGAAAGCACCGGGAACGCTTCATCATAAAGCCCGTCTCCATCAGGTGAGAAAGAAACTTTATCTTTTAACACATTTTTCAATGCATCGCTTCCAAGGAACTCAAAGTCATCGTTCACTTCAGCAGCCAGGCCTGTCACTCCGTAGAACGTGTTGTCGTCATATACAGGAGCGTCAATGATCGGTGCTTTGTCCCATTTTCCGTGGAAACCAACGTATGGAACGCTTAGCTCAGGATATTTGTTGCCTGCATCTATTAATCTTACAAAACCTTCTACAAAGTAGCCGTTTTTGAAGATTTTGTCGAGCGGCATGTCATTAGCCCAGTCTACGGTATCTTTTAGATCGACCGTAACATTTACAGTTGCTGTGCTTTTCGCTTTGATCGCAATACTGCTCGCTTTCTTAGAACCAGAAGTGAAAGAAATCGGGAACGTTCCTCTATTCGGATCCTCTGAATCTCTTGTTCCATTTTTAAAGATTCCATCTGCTTCAAGCAGGTTCATGCCTTGAAGTGCAAGGTCTGTTTGAACATTGCCCGCAAGCTTGTACGTTACGTCTTTGGAGCTGTAGTTTTTAAGATTTAAAGTAAAGGTGAATTTATCGCCTACTTCTTTTACGGCTGCTTTTCCTTCACCTGATTTTGCTTCTGTTACAACCACTGGAGTTTTCATTGCCGCATGAAGGTCCATTAATCCTGCACCTTCAAGGCGTGGAGAATAGTAGTTTCCAGTTTGGCTCTCTGTATTGAACAAGCCATGATCGGCTTGCGGTCTTGATGTGTTCATTAAGATGTTTTTGGCGAGTTTAACGCGGGTTGCCCCTTTAACTTTGAAATCTTTGTCCACTCTTTCCATCACGAGAGCAGCACCGCCGGCAACATGCGGAGCAGCCATGGACGTTCCACTCATCACCCCATATTGGTTGTCGTTAAGCGTTGAATAAATCTTCCCGCCTGGTGCAGTGATTTCCGGTTTAAAGTCAAGGTTCGGTGTCACGCCCCATGAACTGAAATCAGACATCTCTCCTGCGTTTGGATTGGATGCGGAAATGGCTTTACCATCAAAAATCACTTCAAGCTTCTTGCCTTCTTTCGCTTTTGCTTCGAGCTGGTTGCCGTCAGCAATGCTTAAAGACACAAGAGGAATCGCCGGTTTGTCGAGGGCCATGTTGACATAATCGCCGTGATCCACTCTGCCTCGGATAATGACACCAGCTGCGCCTTGCTTTTCAGCTTCGTGCTGAATCGCCGCATAGTTGAAATTTCCGTTTCGGACAACGAAAACGACTTTGTCCTTCACATCTTTACCTGCATAGTTGGCAGGGCTGCCGTCACCGACATAAACGACTTCCATCTTATCTTTATCAAACGTGCCGATTGGATTTGGAGAGTCCTGCTTTTGGTAAGCAATGTATCCCATATCCTCTCCGTCCACTTTTAAGTTCATGCCTTCAAGTGTAAGCTTTGTGTTTTCAAGCGAAGCGACTTGAAGAGCTTGTCCGATCAATCCAGGAGACCCAACTACTCCTGTATCTGGATTAGACGGATAAGGGTTTCCTGCTCCATGTCCTGCGTAAGCAGAGTTGCCTGCAGAAATGGCACAAAGAATACCGTTGTTCGTTGCGTTCTGAATCGCTTTTTCCTCAGGGTCATCATGCTGTACGAATGCAGCTGTTGATCCAAGGCTCATGTTGATCACATCAGCGCCGAGTGCAATTGCGTCGTCGATCGCTTTAATATAAATATCACTGAACGTGGATGGCATTCCAGGATCGTTTCCGAATACTTTAAGCGCTAAAAGCTGTGCTTCAGGAGCTACACCTTTAATTCCGCCATTGTCTTCGTCTCCGTTAGCTCCTACGATCCCTGAAACGTGCATGCCGTGCATGGAAGCACCAGGGCCAAGATCGCGGATTTCTTTGTCGTGGTCCGCATAGTTGTATCCGTAAGGTACTTTTTCAGTAAAGTAGCTGCCTTTGAGTCCTTTGGAGTCTTTAAGGCCGTTCACTTTCCCGGATGTCAGCTTCACTTTTGTATCAGGGCTGAGCACCATATCTTTATGTGAAGGATCGATGCCTGTGTCGATAACAGCCACGACCGTTCCTTCTCCTTTATATCCATAGTCCTGCCATGTTTCTTTTGCATGGACGATATCCTTGCTGTACAGCATGTTCGGCTTGTCCCCGTTAATTGACTCAGGACGTTTATATTCATGCGCAATATGTACATCTTTCACACCGTCAAGCTTTTCGATATCTTTAATATCACCATATTTGACTTCACCGCTGAAGCCGTTTAGAACGGTTGTAAAGCTTTCCTTATACGATACCGGGATGTCTTCCTTCTCGATGTCCTCTTTCACTTCTTTTTGTTCATTGGCCAATTTTTTGGTCAGCGATGTTTTTTCGCTTGAGCTCAACGAACTGTAGCGCTTGTTTTGTGCCTGTGCGTACTGAATCGCTGGTTTTTGATCAAGTTCGACTACTACGCGAACCTTATCGTTTTTGCCATATTTCTCTTCTTGAGGCAGTTTTTTAAGATCCAGGCCTTGAGGCTTTGTTCCCGCTGCCTTGCTGTGAGACGGCAGATTCCCCTGAGCATATGCCAGGTTGGAAAACGTCATGATAAATGCTGTCATCAACGCAATCCGTTTCTTCATCCAGTTTCCCCTTTTCCTTGTTTAAGTTTTCTCTGGGTGAATGATCTTGCTGCTTTAAAAAACTAAAATTTCCATAATTTTAGTTTAATTCCACTATTCAGAAATCGCAATTTATATTTATTTTTTTTGATTTCTTTTTTTGGGTGCCAGGCACCGTGCGTTACATACTTGTGTAATAGCGGTGCCTGGCACCTCATATGCTTGTATGAATGGAAACGGGGAGGGATGGACAGCATGGATTCGTTGACGATGGCCGTTGTGGGAGTGATTTGCTTTCTTGTTTTTACTGGTTTGGTGGGATACGCCCAGACAGGATACCGCCTGAAGATGTGGATCAGAGAACTTCAGGAGCTTGAAGCACAGGGAACTGCACAGCCGCGGTCCCGCTGGATTCAGCGTGTTTGTTCGGATTACAGGCAGTATCATCTATCAGGAGTCTCCTCATTGAATTCACAGGCGCTGATTGAAAAGCACCTTTTCCAGGAACGCATTCCTCTTCTTGGACTGATGCGCGTTCCTGTTGGAAATATCCAAAAGGTTCTGCAGCAGCTGCCGGCTTTTACGATTATTCTCGGTGTGCTCGGCACCTTTATCGGCCTCACTCTATCTCTCCTGTCCATGCAGGATACGCTGTTCAGGCTCGGAAGTTCTGCCTCTGGCCCGAATATGACCATGAACTCCATCATCTCATCCTTAACTGCTCCTTTTGAGGGAATGAGCGTTGCTTTTATAACAAGTATCGCGGGTATAGGAGGGGCTCTTATCCTCAATATTCTCCAGACAGGCTTTCTGTCCAGGGGATCTTCCCTTACGTACCTGCAGGGCAAGGTGATGTCGGACTGTGAAGTTTACCTGGACCATGCCTTCAACTGTCTTCTTTTACAGGAAAAGCCGCAGGATTCCGCCGAACGGCTGCTTGATCGCCTTGCAGCCAAAGTTGAGGAGAGCTTCCAAAAAAGCGTGGGCCATTTCGGAGCCTCTATGACAGAATTTACAGCTGGATTAAAAACCGCCATGGAGGACGTAAAAGGAATCTATGAAGCACAGCGTCTTCACAGTGAATCGTTTGCGGCTTCTGCATCAACTCTTGAACAGTTCGGCCTGCAGTTCCATAAAACCATTGAAAAACAAGATTCCATGCATAAAGCGGTCGACCAAAGCATTTCGGTGCTGGCCGCCCAGATCAAATCATTTGAACAGCAGCTGCAAAAAAGCACGGAACGCCAGAATGCAGGGCAGCAAACATTTGAGCTCCTGATCCAGCGTTCCGATAAAGTGCTGGCTGAATCACAGCGCCGCTCAGAAGAATTCGCCGGAAACATGGCACGCGCCCTTCAGGAACAGCTTCAGCACTACGCTAATCAGCATGATGCACTGGAGAGCAGGCTGGGACAGAAACAGGAGGAATGGTACTACCGCTATTCCGAAAAACAAGGAGAATACGGTAGAGCTGCCGCTGACTTCGCGTCCTCTGTCCAGCAGCTTGAAAAGGGCTTCTATAATGCCGTTGAACATATGAAGCGTGACTTTGTCGAGCAGATCCGGAATGTGCTGGAGCGAGAACGGCAGCTCAGCCAGCAATCCGGTCCGCAGCGAGGCGATGATATGAGAGAACTTGCCCGTACCCTTGAGAACCTTTTCCACGGGCTTTCCCGGGATTTTACGAGCAGCAACCGCACCCTTGGCGACATGTATCATCTTCTTCAGCGCATGTATCAGACGGCTATGGATAATCAGACCGTCTATGACTCCCGTGACCGGAACAATGAGTCAAGGCTTATCAGTTCGCATGAAATTAAAAGGCGGTGATGAACCGTGCGCGCCCGGAAAAACGTTTTTGCAGAACAGCACCAGGAAGAAATCTACTGGCCCAGCTTTACGGACATGATGGCAATGATGGTGCTCATCATGATTTTCATTGCCATACTCGCATACGTCCAAAGTATTTATAACGCCTATGATCAGTCACAGATCAAACAAGAACTGCATCAGGTAGCGGATGTTAAAAAACACATCTCGGACCTGATTGAAAAACAGCTTGAACAGAATGTAGGAAAAGATAAAGTTGTACGCGGCCCGAACAATACGATCTCTGTAGAAGGAAACATATTATTTGATACGGGGAGCGCCGAGGTCAGCGCACAGGGCAAGAAGGTACTGAACCCATTGGCCAACGCACTCGCCGCCATCATCGACGAGAAGGATATGAGTAAATATCTTTATATTATCCTGGTGGAGGGCCATACCGATTCGGTACCGTATGACAACTGGTCCCTTTCCACAGAGCGGGCAGTTGCGGTTGTAAAATATCTCGCCAAAGCCAATCCGAAACTTGCACGCCTGCCATATGCCCAGTACCTGGCCGCCACAGGATACAGCGAATACAAGCCGATCGCCAAAGGAAGCTCAGCAGCAGCCCTGCAAAAAAATCGCCGGATCTCCTTTCAAATCATTTTAGATGATGATAAATGGCAGAATAAGCTGAAGGATATTGTTAATCAGCAGTAACAGAGTCATTCTGAAGTCTTTAAGGGAATTGCTATCGACTCGTGCTTGCCTGAACCCGTTTACTTGCGGTTCGACACGTATTACTTGCGGAAACAGCTCTATTACTTGCGATTCGACAAGCTTTATTTGCAGAAATCGTCGTGTTACTTGCGGTTCGACAAGACTTACTTGCAAAACACATCATTTTCATAAAAAACGCACTCGCCCATCAAAAAACGAAGGGAACGCTTATCCCTTCGTTTTTTCTGTGTTCAGCATGAGCTGGTAAAAGTGAACATCCTGCCACTCATCAAATTTGTAGCCTACTTCTTTAAAGTTGCCGGCAAATTCGAAGCCAAACTTTTTATGCAGTTTTACACTCGCTTCGTTTCCGCCCGTAATGCTGCTGATTACGGTATGGTAGCCAAGATCAGCCGCCCTTTTCAGAATATCCTCCATTAAGGCATTGCCGATCCCTTGGCCGCGGAATTCAGAAGATATGTATAATGATAATTCAGTTGTGCGGGAATAGGCCGCTTTATCTCTGAACGGGCTAAGACAGCAGTATCCCGCCACTTTGCCGTCCAGTTTCGCAACAATCAGCGGAAAGTCGCCGCCGTATTTTTCAAACCAAACCTTTCGTTCTTCAAGTGTCTGCTCTTCTAAATCAAATGTAGCCGTCAGCGTTTTTATAGCATCATTATATATGTCCAAGATAGCTGGCAAATCGCGAAGAAGTGCCTCTCTTATATTCACCATGATATTCCTCCTCATGACTGTTATCTTGATGGTCTATGTTTACTGTACCAGAGTTTTTCCGAGAACGACAAAACAAAAACGAAGGGAAATTATTCCTCCCTTCGCCATATCTCTCTATTTCTTTGAACGTTCTGATGAGATCAGAAAAGCTTCCAATATATATCGCTTTGGAGCGGCACCAATATAATTGAACGGATAGCACGTACTGACCGTTAACACCGCGCGCGGTTTTGGAACGATCACGGTGCGGTCATCTTTGTCCACGATTCGAACCTTCCTTACTTTATACGTAAAGGTTCCGGCTGATGTCGTCACTTCAAGTTTGTCGCCTTTTCCTACTTTTCCGAGGCTGCGAAACACAGTGTCACGGTGGCCGGAAAGAACAGAGTTGTCCTTTTCACCAGGAAGAACGCTGTCTTTAAAATGGCCGACTCCTTTTTCCAGTTCATCTTCATTCGTTCCATGATAGATTGGCAGTTTCGCTTCCAATTTAGGAATGTAAAGGGTGCCCATCTTTTCCCCAATCGCTGGACGATTGGCATACAGTGGCGCTTCACGTTTTTCCTCGTTTGTTTTTGCCGGCTTTTTCACAGGTTCGTGCAATGCTTTTGATTCCACTTTTTCACCGGCAAAATAACCTCGTGAGTAACTAATAATATTCTCCGAAAACATTCCCAGGCCGAGAAGAATGATCACAATCGAAAAAGAAAGAAGAACAGCCTTTTTGGGCCGTCTTCCTCCTTCTTGGCGTCTGGTTGCCATTACGACATCCTTGCTCTTCTATATAGGAATAGCCCTGCTCCGGCAATTGCTAAGCCAGCAAGTGCGCCGTCAAGATTGTTGGAATCCGTCTTAGGCAATTTGCCGCCATTCACGGTTCTTGGCTTTTTAGCGACTGGCGCTGACAATTTTACTTCTTGTTTAACGGTTTGCGTAACCTTGCCTACTGTTGTTGCGCTGGTTCTAGCATCGTCTGACGTGATCTTCAAGTCCGCAAGCATTTTTCCGTTCAGATCAAACAGCTGGATAAAAAGATAATCTCCGTCCAAAACTTTCATCTGCATAAGCTCTCCGGCAGATACCGGTGTTTTCTTGCTGCCGTCTACAATAAAGAAGTTCGCTTTCATTTGGAAAATGGACATGAGCTCTTCAAAAGCGTTCCCGACTTCCTGGATCTGTGCTTTCGTCGGCTTTTCCGGATCGATGCTCATCATGCGCTCAGCAATGGATTCCAGTCTTTTTTCTGTATCTGGGGAGTTTAGATCTTTCTCGATGGACATGAGGTGGTCCTGCAGGTTTTGAATCTCAGCCGGAGTCAAATCTACTTCTGCCAGAGCCCCTTGAATCTCTTTTTCAATCTCCTTCATATCAGGCATTTCTTCATCAGGTGCCTGCAGGTCTGAAACCGCAAAGTACAGGTCATCTACATAAATATAGTCCTCGATGGCTTCTCCGTTCTTTGCTAAAAGATCCTTAAGCTGCTGCTCGTTCAAATCTAAATCAGTATAGATCTCATCAAGATTGCTGTTGTCGCTCTTGATGACGGCCCCGAGCGTTTCTTTCAGTTCATTGATGTCCTCAAAATCTGACAGCTCCATCCCCGCATAATCGGACAGATAGTTTTGGTAATCCTCTTTGCTAATTTCATAGCCGCGTTCATTGCTGATTTGTGCGAGATAGGCTGTAAGATCAGCATCCTTTATCCCTGCTGCAAACGCGTTTGCAGGCACAAAATAAAAGGCTAAGAGAACAGCCAGCAAGCTTAATAGAATCTTTTTCATTCTTTCCTCCTGAAATATGTTAGTTTTCCTTATATTAGTATAAATTATTACAATATAATTACATGTGACTTTTTTACTATTTATGAGAATAAAAAATGGAAGATTTACTCACTGCTCGCGAAAAAAGGCAAAAAAAAGGCCGCCTCTTTAGGAAGCGGGGGACAAAAAGATATATAAAAAAGGGGGGTACTTCTATCATTCCCGAAATCTCTTTTTTTATCCCTCATTTTTATAAAAGTTTTATAGTTTTTTTTATGTCTCTAAAAACAAAAAATCGGGTATGACTAGTAAGAATGCATAAATGAAAGGAGAATGCACATTGCGTTACTTTATTAACATGAAGAGAGAGTTTAAGGATGAATTCGGCAAGGTGTATACCTTCGATCCCGCCCAGTGCAGGGAGAATGAAGATGAGATCGAGCTCATGAATCAGCTTGATACGATGGATATTGGAAAGCCTTATATTTTTCCGAAAAACGCTGTAGCTGAAATTACGAAACAAGAGTATGACCGGCTGACATCAGCAATCCATGAAGGGGTAGAAGGAGCTGACGCCCGGGAAGAGATTCTCTCAAAATACTCCAGAGACTGACCGCTTACGTGAAGCGGTTTTTTTATTGTTCTTTTTTAAAGGCCTTTCTAAAAGGCTTTGGGAAAAGAACCTTCATTACAAGTTGATTGGAGTGCAAGGTGCGAGACTCCTCGAAAATGAATTTCACATTTTCTTCGTGCGATATAACGCTGACGAAGCCTTCCTTGTCCTGCGGGAGCAGCGTTACAGTTGAGACCCACAGGCGCCATGCGCCGAGGAGGTAGGCGCTTGCGCCGGTAAGGCTCACCGCCCGCCCCACGGAAAGCGAGCATCCTGAAACGGAAATCAACCACTCTCAGTAAGCAACAAGGATGACGAAAGCAGCAGAATCTGCGGATGAGGTATTCAGCAGATATCCTTGGTTCCATCAGGATGAGTTCCTGAATGGCAGCACGTTCCCATGGCGCCAGAGCCGCGGTAACTTTGGCAATATCCTGTCAGGGGAAGCCAGCGTCTCTATACGGCCTGATGAGTACGCGGATCGCCGCTATCAGGAAGCATTGGCAGAAGTTCCTGAATTGGCCGGCGAGAGCGAGCTTGGAGCCAAACAGTTCAAATGTCGTATCAGTTCATCACGCGCTTCCTGCCGTTCATGCTCGACCGTAAAGACCGCATGAGTATGGCCGTCGGCTTCGAAGTCCGTGTTCCATTCTGTGACTATCGCTTGGTCGAATATCTCTTGAATGTTCCGTGGGAAATGAAAAGCGTCGACAACATCGAAAAAGGAATTCTTCGCCGCGCATTAAAAGGCTACCTTCCTGACGATGTCAGAAACCGCCGCAAAAGTGCCTACCCGACCGCACAGGATCCGGTCTATTTTGGAGCCATCAAAAAATGGCTCATGGACATTGTGGAAGACAGCAATGCACCGCTTCGTCCATTGATCGATACGAATAAAATCAGAACGGTCGCTGAAGGTAAAACCGGAATGAGTGAGGGACAAGCCACAAAGCTGATGGAATATCTCATTCACGTCAACACTTGGCTGAAAGATTACCACATCAAACTTGTATAAAATGGTGCCTGGCACCTTTCATGAAAAAAGCACACCCGCGCTCGCGCGCGGATGTGCTTTTTTTATCATTTATTGATCAGACGATTCAGTATCAGTGCTCGTTTCTTGATCCTGCTTGCTTTCATCTGTACTGGTTTGATCTGCTTGTTTTTCATCATCTACTTTTTGTTCTGTGCCTGTGCCGCTTTCCTTTTTCTCGGTGTCGCTGTTGTTGCAAGCTGTCATTAACATAATCGCCATAAGAGAAGCCCCAATTTTCATTAAGAAACTTTTATTCATCCCATCGTTCTCCCTTCGATTAGTTCAGATTAGAACCGCTCCGCTTCACCATGTACCAGCGGCTCTATCCACACTATAGCAGGAAAACATCCCATTTAGTCGCGATTTACCAATACCTTACATAGCCTTTACAGTGCCTTAAAAAAAGAAAATGGTGCCAGGCACCGGCTTTTGACATATGTCAAAAAGCGGTGCCTGGCACCATCAATTACAGAAACTACCTTCCAACAGCAAATGTGATTTCAGCGTCCATTGCGAGCTCGCCGTCCACTGTTGCTGTTACTTTCCCTTTTCCGATTCCTCGGCGAATTTGAAGCAGCTCCACTTCCATCAACAATGTGTCTCCCGGTCTTACCTGGCGCTTCCATCTTACTTTGTCTGCACCGGCAAACATGGCGATCTTTCCTTTGTATTCATCCAAAGACAAGAGCGCCACCGCTCCGGTTTGGGCACAAGCTTCTAAGGTTAATACGCCTGGGAAAATATTATAATCAGGAAAATGCCCATTAAATACTTCCTCGTTGGCCGTAATATTTTTCTTTCCGACCGCACGTTTTCCCGGCTCGAGCTCTTCAATTGTATCAAGAAGCAAAAATGGATAACGGTGGGGGATGATTTCTTTGATCTGTTCAATGTTTAGTTTCATACCGAGATACTCCTTTTCTTTCTGGTTTACGGTTCTACTGTTTCTATGTATCTCTGCCCATTATACATGATAGAAAAAGGTTAATCCAATAGGCCGAGAGGAAGAGAACGGTTACCGCTCCCCCAGTCAAAATAAAAAGAGAGCCGCAGCTCCCTTGTCTCTTCACATCATTCTATTCGCTATACTACTTATCTTTGTTCACCAAATCAGAGATATGCGTCCATGTCTCTTTCTTGAACACATCCCCTGCTTTGCCATCGCCTACAACTGAATAGCCAATCACAGATCCAACTACAAGGCAGATCACCATTAAAACAAAAATCACAATCAGACGGAGCCAGATCGGAAAACGGCGTCTTTTTGACTTCCCGGTCTTTTGCTCTTTCTTTTTGTTTTCCCGCGATTTTGGATTCTCTTCCTTAACCGCTCCCTCTTGCTTCATCACTGCCATTTTATTTTTACGGTATTCTTCCCTGCTGAGCTCGTTCGCCATTTTTCATCACCTGTTAACGAATTCCGTTGACAAGCCCCATCATTTGGTCAGCCATCGTAATGGTGCGTGCGTTGAACTGGTAGGATCGCTGCATATTGATGATATCCGTCATTTCATTTCCTGTATTTACGTTGGACATCTCAAGGGCACCCTGCTGCATATTAACGCTAGCCGGGTTTGCCGCCCGAACCACTTGATTTTCATTTACACCAGCCGGAATTCTAAAATTGTGCCCCACCGCTTTAAGCAGCTGGGGATGGACGACATCAACGAGCGCCATTCTGCCGCTGTTGACGATCCTTCCATTACTTAACGTTACCGAAATATTCCCGTTTTGTCCAATAGAAATTTCTTTGTATCCGGCAGGAATACGAATCGGCCCCTTATCCCCCATCACCGCACTGCCGTCAGAGGTAACGAGTTCAAGGTCACCCTTCCCTCCTCCTGGCTTTAAATAAAACGCACCATCACGTGTGTATTCCATTACGGTTTTTCCATCGGTGTCCTTTTTCTGGACCTGGAAAAAGAGCTCAGGGCTCAATAGGGCGATGTCCAGCGGGCGTTCTGTCGTCTTGATCGCCCCCATCTCCAGGCTGACTGCCGTAGAGCTGACTCTCGCACCGCTTCCTGCACGAATTCCCACAGGGGTAAGGCGGCCGACTTCATTTTTGCTATCAAATTTATTATTGATCTGCTGAAAAAGAAGGTCAGAAAATTGAACATTTCTTCGCTTAAAGCCATTAGTATTGCTATTCGCCATATTGTTGGCCGTTGTATCGAGCTTCTGCTGCAGCTGTCCCATGGTCACTGAAGCGTTAATCATAGATGTATTCAATGTCTGTCCCTCCTTATCCGATCTTTCCTACTTCATTCGCTGCTTTCTCCATGCTTCGGTCATAAGCCTGAAGCACTTTTTGATTGGCTTCAAATGAACGGTAAGCTTCCATCATATCTGTCATGGATTGTTCAGCATCTACATTGGAACGTTCAACAAACCCTTGTTTTACTTGATAGGCGACCTGCGGATTTGCTGTGGCAGAGCCCGGTTTCTGAGTGCCTTGAAGCTTCAATAAGCCGTTGCCCTCTTTCACCAGATCCATCGGGTTCGTAATCAGTGCCACTCCCAATCTGCCTGCATTACGGCCGTGATCGAGAATGACGCCCTCTCCGTTTACTGTGAAATTTTCATCAGAGACAATGATATGTTTTCCGTTTGTATCCAAAACATAGTTCCCGTCCGCAGTCACCAGATTGTTTTTGGCATCTACGGCGAAATGGCCGTTCCGGGTATAGCGTGTTTCTCCTGCGGCGGTTTCCACCATATAGAATAACGACCCTGGCTTGCCCGTTTTTTTATCGATTGGAACGGAACCCTGCACGAGAGCAAGATCGGTGTTCACACCGCTTTCCTGCATATCTCCCTGAATAAAGTTCGGAATGGCTTCCTGCATGTAGACACCTGTCGCCAGCTGGCCGCTCTGTTTTTGGCCTGGAATGGTTAATGGCGTTTTCCCGTTTGAGTCCATTCGTTCTAACAGCATGGAAGGAAACGTCCTAAGCGATGACTGATCTGCCTTATAGCCCGGTGTGTTGATATTGGCAATGTTGTTGCTCAGCATTTCCTGGCGCCGCTGCTGAGCAATCATTCCGGCAGCTGCAGTATAAAATCCTCTTAGCACAGTGGTTCCCCCTCTTTTTCGCACACTTCTTCTTGTCTTTATTATCGGCAAATACTTTTGGATGTTTAAGCTCGAACAAAAAAAAGACCCGCTTTTTTATGAAAAGCAGGTCTTGGAATTACGCTTTATCTTATTTTCCGTTTTGGAAGCTTATCGATGTGTTCAAGCATTAGACCGGTACCGTTTGCTACAGCCTTCATCGGTTCCTCCGCTATAAAAATAGGAACCTTAAGCTCCTCGGCGAACAGCTGGTCAATACCATGGAGCAATGCCCCTCCGCCCGTTAAGATGATTCCTCGGTCAATGATATCCGCAGACAGCTCAGGAGGCGTTTTTTCCAGAACGCTTCTTGCTGCATGGACCATCATCATGACCGGCTCAAGCAAAGCTTGTGTGATTTCTTCTGAATGGATGGTAACCGATCGCGGAAGGCCTGTTACCATGTCACGCCCGCGAATATCCATCTCCTCATTTCGAGCACCAGGGAAGACGGTGGCCACGTTCAATTTAATGTTTTCTGATGTTCGTTCTCCGATCAACAGCTTATATTCTTTCTTGATGTAGTTTAGGATTTCACTGTCAAGCTTGTCCCCACCCATCTTAATGGAAGAAGCCGTAACGATATCGCCCATGGATAATACCGCAACGTCTGTTGTTCCGCCGCCGATATCAACAACCATGTTGCCGCTCGGCTGGAAGATATCCATACCTGCTCCAACAGCTGCCACTTTCGGTTCTTCTTCCAGATAAATCGCTTTTCCTCCGCATTTTTCAGCGGCTTCCCGAATCGCTTTTTGTTCAACAGAGGTAATGTTTGCAGGGGTGCAGATCAGAATTCTCGGTTTGGTAAACATACCCTTTACATTTATTTTATTAATAAAATGTCTTAACATCTGCTCTGTTACTTCAAAATCAGCGATTACTCCATCTTTTAACGGACGGATCGCCACGATATTGCCTGGAGTACGTCCCACCATCCTGCGGGCTTCTTCACCTACAGCAAGCGCTTTCCCCGTGTTTGTGTCAATCGCCACAACAGATGGCTCATCCAATACAATTCCTTTTCCTTTAACGTAAATCAGTACATTGGCCGTACCGAGGTCAATACCAACATCCCTTGAAAACATTCATATATCCTCCCTGTATGTTCCGCAACGCTTTACAAAAATCGTCAATTTTCGAATTTCTATCCAATAAAACATTCTATCATAAGTTTTGTTGAACCGGGAAAAAATATGTTAATTTTTTTGTATATTTCCTGAACGCACAACAGCGGCATGCATTTTATGCACGCCGTGTGAAGTGGTGTATCTTATTGTACGACTTCCTCTGCACCCTTTTTGTACTTTACCCGTGTCGCTTCACCACCCCGTAGATGTCTGATAGACTTATGGTACTCTAAAATTTCTTTCACGTTGTTCGCCAAATCCGGGTTGATTTCAGGTAATCGTTCCGTTAGATCTTTATGAACGGTGCTTTTCGAGACACCAAATTCTTTTGCGATCATACGCACTGTTTTTCTTGTCTCCACGATATACCTTCCTATCTTGATGGTTCGTTCTTTGATGTAATCGTGCACACCACTCGCCTCCCCAAATTGGATGTGAGAGATGCGATAGAGACTTCTATGTTCAAGCTACGCGACCTGTCCTTGTGTGTCGTCTCCATGAAGTCAGAGTGTCCCGTCCCCTTTTCACCGCAGCCATACTACGTCTTCTCACCGCTCACCCTCAAAAGAATTGTAGGTTTTGTAACATCTTATTAAGACGAACGTACTTATATGCCAAAATCTCAAGAAGGACAAGGGAAAAAAGAAAAGCTGAAGGACCTGATTAGGCCCGACTAGCGCTGGAACTCTCACACAGCAACACGCTCTTTGTGTTGAGGTGGGGAAGTGAAGGGACTCGAGGGCCTGGGTCCTGAAGCTGGATCGAGAAAAGCTGAAGGACCTGATTAGGCCCGACAAGCGCTGGAACTCTCCTAAAGGAGCACGTGTTTTGTGATCATGCTGTGCATTACTTGCGGTTTGGCAAGGTTTACTTGCGAAAATGCTCTGTTTACTTGCGATTATGCCTCGTTTACTTGCGAAAATGTCCTGTTTACTTGCGAAATTGAGGACTTTACTTGCAAAGCACATCATTTTCATAAGTAGCCCACAGGAAACACTACTTTCCCCCAAAAAAGCAGCCCGCACATCGCGGGCTGCTTTCTCAATTTGTTCAGTTATCGTTTGCAGATGACTGTTTAGAGTTTTCGCTGGTTGAAGAAGATTCTTTTTCTTTGTTTTTCTTAGGAGCAGTACTGCTGTCCTGAACACTGTCAGATTTTCTTTTTTCAACTGAAGCTTTCTCTTCCTTATTGCTCGCTTGTTCTTCCTTATCCGCTAGCTTCTCAATTTGGGAAGCCGATTGGTTCCATGCAGATACAGGATCTACAGCGATTCCATCTTTGCGGATTTCAAAGTGAGCATGAATTTTGGCGTCCTTGTCATACAGGTTTTGGCCGGCTGTACCGACAACTTCACCTTGGTTTACTCTGTCGCCTTCTTTCACTTTTACAGAGGCTAAAGAAGAGTAGTGTGTAACAAGGCCATTCGTATGCTCAACTTCAACAACGTAGCCAAGCTCTGGATCTTTCACTGATTTTGTAACATTACCACTCATGGCAGCAGCGACATCAAATGTTTTTCCGCTCTCAGCAGCAAGGTCAATTCCTTTATTTTGGTAGTAGATATTATTATAAAATACGAGAGCAGCTTCTTGTTCTTTAGCAGATGCATCAGGATCAAAGAATTCTTTTTTAATCGCTACGCTGTTTGGATCCTTTGCCGGCATCTTGAATACTTCTTTAGAAACACTTACCGGAACGGCTTTATTATGATTGTCAAAAGCACTGTTCGGCGTATCCTTAGAATTAGAAGCTTCATTTTGATACCACAAGACGGAAGCTAGTACTACTGCGGCAAAAGCGAGATAGACTGCCGGATATACCCAGCGTTTTTTCATAAACCTGCCCACTTTCCTGCTTTTTAGCGGAACTGTTTTTTGGGATTGTTTTTCTTCATCTTTCATTTTTATCATCACCTCAGCAATCATTCTGAACAGGATTCAGAAAATATATACTTTGGTATGAAAAAAATTGGGATATTATTTTTCGACAAAGATTTGAATACTATGCATGATTCCCAAAACTTTATTTTTCTCCGCAGGATTAGGAAGGGGTTAAACACAAAAGACCCGGCTTTTTCGCCGGGTCTGGAAAGGCTACTGCTTTGCGGTGGAACGGCCAGGATCAGGCTTGTATTCTGAAATGGCCACTCCTTTGTAATAGTATTTTACAATTTGCTTGTAGTTCTTGCCGGCCTTCGCCATGCCGTTTGCTCCATACTGGCTCATCCCCACTCCATGGCCGAAGCCTTTCGTCACTGCAATCACTTCTTGTTTCTTTTTCGTCAGCGTAAAATCGGCTGAGCGAAGACCCAGTTTCTCACGGATCTCTTTGCCCTTAAAGCTTTTTCCGTCAATGGTCATACGGGCGATCCGGTTTCCTGCGGTTTTCTTTGTTACCGTGCCCACTTCTCCGTCCTTTTGAATTACGACCCCCAGCCTTCTCTCAACATCCAGCAAAGAGATCTCCTGTTTCTGGACGAATTTAGGAGTGTTTTGATCCCACGGGCTTTTTACGCTTTTTAGATAAGGATATTTCGTTCCCCAATAGTCCTCGCTGTTTTCGGTATAACCATTGCTTGTTGAAAAGAAACTCGCAAAGATCGGTTTCCCGTCGTACGTTAAAATCTTTCCTTTCGTCTCTGCTACCGCTTTGGTGATCTTCTTCATCTTTTCTGGATATTCGTCTCCCCACAGCTTCTTCAATTCATCATCATTTTTGTAGACCTGATGAAGAATGGAATCCGTCACAGCCGCCCCGCCTGGAAGATTTCCCCCTTGAGCGCTGTCCAAAAGTCTGGCGATGTACGTTCTGGCTGTTAACGCTTGAGCCTTTAACGCCTCAAGTTTAAAGTCAGCGGGCATTTCAGAAGCGACCACTCCTTTGACGTACTCCTCGAGCGCGACCTTTTCCACCTTTTTCTCAGCTGTGCGGTAGACGGGTACAGCAAGTGTCGATGCTAGACTCGGTATGGCAGCTCGTTTGATTTCCTTCGGCTTTGTCTCTAGCAAAAAGGATGATTTGGAAGAGTAGGGTAGCACGAGCAAAGCCGGAAGAAGGACGGTGACCACAACAAAGACAGAGACGAAGAAGGTAATCGGCTTCATTTTCATGAACATTCGGCCTGGCCTCCACTGAATTGATTAGTCTTTACAATTTATGGAGGGAGACAAACTATTAGAACTTGTTTTTCCTTTCAATCTCAGTTCTACTTTTCAATCTCATAGAAAAAGGGGCTGTCCTGAAAGTCGAAAATTGACCTTCAGGCAGCTCCTTTGACGTGAAAAATCTTCAATGAAAAGTTGATTGGAGTGCAAGGTGCGAGACTCCTGCGGGACTAGCGTGACAGGTGAGACTCCCGCAGGCGCTTGCGCCAANNACTTCTTGGACAGCCCCTTTGCTTTTTTAATAGACGCCAACTGCATCAAACGACTTGTTGACCGAGTTGACTTCCGCAGAGCCTGATCCATACAGATCAGCTGCCGCTTGAACGAGCGCAGCTCTCGCTTGGCTGAACGTGGCGTTCGACGTGAGATAAACCGTGTTGGCGCGGTAATAAATCGCTCCAAGCTTGCTGTTGCCGATGCCAGTAACCGTTACGCCGTAATGGGTTCCTCCAACTGCAAGCAGATAAGCCTGCTTATTGATGATGCCGCTGTTCGTATGGACACCCCCATTGTCACTAGTTCCAGTATAACGTTTGGAATAGTGGTCTGGATCGCCATATTTCGCAGGATCGCTCATCGAACGAAGAGCATCATTCGGTGTATTCGGTGTGTAGATGTCTTCTCCGATTTCATAATCCGGATTACGGTTGTCATAATACTCGACAAGCGTTCCAAAGATATCAGAAATAGCTTCGTTTAATGCACCTGATTCATTTTGGTACACCAGATTGGAGCTGCGTTCCGTAACCGCGTGGGTTAATTCATGCCCTATTACATCCAGGCCGCCGGATAACGGAATAAAAGTAGTTCCGTCACCATCTCCGTAAACCATTTGCGTCCCGTTCCAGAAGGCGTTGTTATAGTTGCGGCTGTAATGGACAGTCGATTTTAGTGCTCCGCCTTTATTATCAAAGGAGTTGCGTCCAAATACGTTTTTGTAGTAATCATACGTCACTCCGGCATAGTAATGAGCGTCTACCGCTGCACCGTCGTATGCGGCATTATATGTGTTATCAGCATCCGCCCATAATGAACCTGGAAGGAATTGGCGGTTCTTTCCGTCATATGTAAAGATCCCGCTTCCTCTCGTATTATCCTGTAAGTAGTAGGTTGAACCGGATAACAAGGTTCTCAACGTTTTTGAGTCACCAAGCACACCTTTTCCTGTCCCGGTTGCATTGGTTCCGGTTAAGGTTCCTCCTGGTTTGGAAGCAGCCTGCCCACCATTTGCTTCGTCAAGGTTATTATACTTGTTCACAATCTTTCCTGTAGCTGCTTCAACAAAATAGTTATAATTCCCCGGCTTTGGAGACAGGAAATTTAAATTTACAAGATAGGCATAAACAGCTTTTTCACCTGATGTGTAGACAACAAGATCGGCTGTCGGTGCCTTTTCATAATCGGGGGTATATCCAAGATCTTTAACTGCCTTGGCGATTGCCTTCTTAGCAGAGATTTTCTTAGTATTTTTCAAGCTGCTCTTTTGATCAAGGTTCGGTACAGTTGAACCTGAAACCACTGTCAAAACTCCGTCTCTGTCAACATGAGCTACCTGAGTGGAACCCCAGACAGGAACTCCCTTATATACTTGCTGCAGGCGCAAAACAGTGGAACCTAGCTTGTCCTTTTGCTGAGATTGAACAGCAAAAGAATCTTCCGCTTTTTGTGACCCAAAATTATATGCACTCTTATGCTGGTTTAAGTAACCAAGAACAACAGCTTCGGCATTATGTCCAGAGGCTTTCGTCAACTTTCCAGAAACAAATTCAGGCGTACCTTTTTGTTCGCTTATCTTGTAATTGGACAGCACATTTTTTGGTGCTGCTAAAGAAATTGCCGGTGTAAGAGCCGATGCTGCCAAACCAAATGATAATCCCAATGCCAGAGCCTTTTTCTTCATCGATCATATCCCCTTTGTCATGTATAGAATAGCCTTGCTTGATTTAATAGTACACGAATTATATTTAATTTCAAACTATTCTAAAAATTTTGAATATATACTCCCAGTCTTTCTTCACTTTCTATATCAACTAGGTCATTTTCCTTACTTTTTAATAGCGGAATTCTTATGCTCTTCTTACTATCCTTTCAAACCCGCAATAAAAAAAGCTCCCTGCAATCTGCAGGAAGCTTTCTTTAAACTATAAATTAAGCAAGATTAGATTTTAATGATACCGATGATTTCTCTTCTGCTGGAGCGGCTGTTGATTCTTCGTTAACACGCTCGATGTCAGCTCCAAGATCATGAAGTTTTTCAGTAAATTTCACATAGCCGCGGTCGATATGTTTAAGCTCAGTTACACGCGTATAACCGTCAGCTACAAGGCCGGCAAGGACCAGTGCTGCTCCCGCTCGCAAATCAGTTGCTGCAACCTCGGCTCCCTGCAATGATACAGGTCCGTTGATTACGGCAGAGCGGCCTTCGATTTTAATATCTCCGTTCATGCGGCGGAATTCCTCAACATGCATAAAACGGTTTTCAAACACAGTTTCTGTAATGACACTTGTACCGTTTGCCCGAAGAAGCAATGCCATCATCTGAGACTGCAAATCTGTCGGGAAGCCCGGATGCGGCATAGTTTTAATATCAACTGGTTTTAATTCTTTCGGACCAATGACACGAAGACCAGTTTCCTCATCTTTAATGGTAACACCCATTTCTTCCATTTTTGCGATTAATGGGCGAAGGTGCTCGGCAATCGCGCCTTCAACAAAAACGTCTCCGCCAGTAATAGCTGCAGCAACCATGTACGTACCTGCTTCAATTCGGTCAGGAACCACAGCGTGCTCCGAACCTGAAAGCTCTTCAACACCTTCGATACGGATTGTACCAGTACCTGCGCCTACTACTTTTCCTCCCATGGAGTTGATGTAGTTTGCAAGGCAAACAATCTCAGGCTCTTTAGCTGCATTTTCAATAATGGTTGTTCCTTCAGCAAGGGCAGCAGCCGTAATAATGTTTTCTGTTGCTCCTACACTTGGGAAGTCCAAATAAATTTTTGCACCTTTAAGGCGGCCATCTATGCTGGCTTCAATAAATCCATTCCCGATTTTAACAGTGGCACCCATGGCTTCAAAGCCTTTTAAGTGCTGATCGATCGGACGTGATCCAATTGCACAACCGCCAGGAAGTGCGATTCTCGCTAATCCTACGCGTGCAAGCAAAGGTCCCATTACCAAGAAGGATGCACGCATTTTACGAACATATTCAAATGGCGCTTCTGTTTTTAAAGCTCCTGAAGCATCCACTTGGATCTCGCCATTCTCAAATTTAATTTCAATATTTAAATAACGCAGTACCTCGTTAATCGTATATACATCAGCAAGGGTCGGCACATCTTTAATCGTGCTTGTGCCTTTACTGGCTAAAATGGATGCTGCGATGACAGGCAGTACCGCATTCTTTGCTCCTTCAACTTTAACAGAGCCTTCTAACCGCCTACCACCACGGACAATGATTTTTTCCAACGAAATTCCCCTCCGCGTCCAATTTCTATATTAATATTCAGACGTAATTATTGGTGTTCCAATTGTGACGGCTGTTTGGCCGCCCATTCCTTGATTTCTAATTGCAATCTGCAGATTCATAGCTTTGTGAGCTGTATTAATTTTCTCATCCCAATGCTTAGTATATGCCGAGATTGATACAAACGTCTCTTCCTTCAGTTCTTCGACAGGAACAGCGGAGAACGTTGTCATGAGCTCAAGTGCTTGTTTATACAAACCGACGTCCATTGTACCACTATGTACCCCTGTGATACAAGAGAAAGTTGAAGTTTTTCCTTCAAAATAGGTAGCGACCCTACTCTGAAACGATCGTGCAAAATGCTGAAATTGATTTTTATTCCAGCCCTTTCCTTCGACCGCATAAACAAGATACGTTGCAAGCTTTTCTTTTTGGGGGTATCCCACCAGCGTAAGGCGCTCTTTTATGCTCCCTGCTTGAGAATATCGCACCCCAGTAATCTTTAAATGTTCTTGCATATTCATATTGTTCCATTTATAACCTTTAGCTGCATTCTTTAATAATGCCGCTTTTTGTCGATACCCATTTAGATCGGAAGTAAAACCTGCACTTCCTTTAGTATAAAGCGACCATTTTTTCACAATAATACCTTGCTCGTCCATCGCTTGCTTCATGTCCGAAATTTTGCTTATATTTGCTGCTTCTCTTGCCAGCACACTCTCATAAGAATGAACCAATAATATAATAGCAAAAAATAAAATAATACTCTTTTTCATTTTATTCCACCCGTCCTCTCCTCTATTCTCATTCTTGCCAGAGGACGGTCCATTATTCATGGAAGTTGCAGTCATATTCCGACAGAAACTTCACCTTATTTACTTTGTTCAACAGTGAACAATCTTTTGCTGCATTGTGAGCTGAGACGGTTAGTAGGTATGTGTTAATTAAAATAAATATTTAAGCTGTGTGGAATAATTCAAATACATGAGAAAGAAGCTGCTTACGAGGCTGGCAACAGCGATCGTTACTAAGACGAATAAAACGCGTGCTTGGATCACCTTGCCCTTTTTGATGTACGAGTCAAATTTTATTGCCTGCATGGCCCACCATGTGATGACGAGAAAAAGCAGGTGAACGAGGATATGAAGCAGCGCTTGCTGCCCGGCTTGTTCAAACAACTGGGTTCCTCCTTGCCACAAGGCCTTATCGGCCAAGTGCTTACTAAACACCATCATGATAACATACACCAATAGAAAGTAGCATAAACTGAATTTTACCATAAAGGAACAGACAAAAGGCCTATTTTCAATCATGTTCCCAATTTTGACATATCTTTAAAATCCAAGGGATTTCCCAAATAAAAAAGGAATCTGCATCGCGGCAGATTCCCTTATTTTTGTCCTAATGTCTGGAAAAAATCTGTGAGATGAAATTCATTATAAAAGAAATGGAGGGCGGTTCCCGGGAAGATACCGAAGAATACGGTTGCCGCTGCACATAAAGCCGTTACAAACAGGAGGCCCTTCTTATGCTGGATCGCCCGCTCTTCCTGCCCTGAACGAAAAAACATCTGGCCAATAATGTTGAAATAATAGAAGTAAGAGACAACCGTGGCGGCCATTAGAATCCCTGCCAATATGTAATGTCCAGGGTTGGTTCCAAGGGCATTCATAAAGATTCCGAATTTCCCCGCAAAGCCTGCTGTAGCCGGAATGCCCGCCAATGACAGAATAAAGATGGTCATGGCGACAGCAAGCCAGGGAGAACGCTTATATAAGCCGGCAAAGCCCGATATATCATTCGTCCCGCTGGCTGCTGTTACTTCCTGAATGACAGCAAAAGCACCAATATTCATAAACAGATAGGCAAGAAGATAAAACCATGTTGTTTCAAACAGCAAAGCCGAGACGGAAACGAACGGAACGAGAATATAGCCAGCCTGCGCAACCGACGAATAGGCGAAAAGCCGTTTAATGTTCCGCTGCCGGAGGGCGATCACATTGCCGGCAATCATGGTTGCTCCAGCGAGAACAGCGAGATACGGCTGAACTTGAAGAAGCAGCGGATCTCCTTTAATGCCGGGCGCTGAACTAAAGCACAAGAGAAAAAACCTCAGGATGATGGCAAATCCGGCTGTTTTCGAGACCACGCTTAAAAAGGCGGTAACAGGAAGCGGTGAGCCTTGATACACATCGGGTGCCCACATATGAAAAGGAGCAGAGGCGATTTTGAAAGTTAACCCTGCAAATGTGATAAAAAAAGCAAATACGAGTAAAAACTGATTCTGAAGGATGCTCGTATCTCTCAATGCTGCACCTACTGCATACAGGTTTGTTTCCCCAGTCAACCCAAATACATAGCTCATCCCAAACATTGTGATGGCTGTTGAAATCCCGCCTGTTACTACATATTTAAAAGCAGCCTCATTCGACTCCAACTTTCTTTTTCTCATGCCTGCCATAACATAGGAGGAAAGAGAAAGGAGCTCCAGGCCTATAAACAGGGTGATCATGTCCCCGCTCGAAGCCATAAACATGGCCCCAAGGAGAGCAGTGAGCAGCAGATAGTAGAATTCCCCACGGTACTCTTCTTCTTCACCCATCCGGTAGTCATAAGCTAAAACTAAAATCAGCCCTGTTCCCAGAAGCAGGATCAGCTTAAACGCCTTCGAGAAGGAGTCAAGCCGGTACATATCATGAAAAAGTGATGCTCCTTCATGTCCAAATTGCAGATATAAAAAAATGAAAGCCGCTGCTATTCCTGCAATGGCCAATATCCCGAGAGGACGGCGGCTTTGCGTTCGTGGCATAAACAAGTCCAGCAAAGACAGGATAATAGCTGTTCCCAAGATGGCAAATTCAGGCGCCATGATTCCCCAGTTCATTGAAGTTAACGTGTGAAGATCCATCTGGCTACCCCCTTAAGCCTAACAAGATTGTGTCTAAAACCGTGCGTAATGATTCACTCAGCATTCCTGGATAGATTCCAATAAAGAGCACTAAAGCCAAAAGAACAAAAGCCGGCACCCTCTCTCGGAGCGTCAAGTCATAAAAGCCGCTATGAGCGTCCTTTGGGGGCCCGAAGGTTACAGAAAGAACAGCCCGCAAAATATAAACCGCAGTTAATACGATACCGAGAGCCCCCACTGCAGCGATAACCGGCATGACCTTGAAGAGTCCGAGAAAGGCCAGAAACTCACTGATAAATCCGGACATGCCAGGAAGTCCCAGCGACGCAAGCCCTCCGGCAAGCAGGATGCCTGCAGTGACCGGCATGGCGCCTGCAAGACCACTGTAGTCCTTAAGGTGTGAAGAACCGGTCCGTTCATACAGCACCCCGATCAAGAAGAACAGCAGGGCAGAGATCAATCCGTGGGAAATTAGCTGAAAGACCGCTCCCTTTACTCCTGCTTCATTCAGTGCCGAAAAACCGATCAATACGATCCCCATGTGGGAGACGGAAGAATAGGCCAGTACTTTTTTCAAATCCGTCTGTACGATGGCAAGAAAGGCACCATACAGAAGGTTGATGACACCCAATACTGCTATCCATACTGCCATCCGTTTGAATTCAGACGGGAAAAATCCGATACCGAACGTGAAGAGTCCGTATGCTCCGATCTTTAAAAGAATTCCGGAGTGAATCATAACAACGGAAGGCGGTGCCTGTACGTGCACACGCAGCATCCACGTGTGAAGAGGAACAATCGGCAGTTTGATTCCAAAAGCCACAAACAGAGCAATCAGGATGGACATACGGAACGTGCCTCCGAGAGCAGGATCGGTATGTCCGCCGAGTATTTTCGCCAGTTCTCCATAGTTTAGCGTTCCTGTTCTCATAAAGAGTGCAACGAATACAATGAGCAGAATGGCAGAACCGATTCCGTTATAGATCAAGAAACTGTAAGCAGCCTTTTCCCTGTCTGCATAACCCCAGCGGCCGATCAGGAAAAACATCGGGATAAGCGTCAACTCAAAGAAAATAAAAAAGAGAAAGAGATTTTGAGAAGCGAATACCCCCAGCATACCGAGCTCTAATATCAAAAAGAAGATGAAATAGCTTTTCCAGTCCTTCTTGATCGTCCAGGAACCGAGAGCGGCCAGTACAGAAATAACAGCGGTTAGCAGCAGGAGAACAAGAGACAGGCCGTTGACGCCTACTTCATAGTCGATAGCAAAAGATGAGCCTGCTCCAACCTGATCCATTTTATAAGAGATCCAGTTACCTTGTTCAGCAAGCTGGATCCCTGAAGCTGAGCGATCAAAGGTAACTGCAGCAATGATTGAAAGAAGCAGGGGCAGCAGCGTGCCCAACAGGCCTGCAAGTTTTAAGGCCTTTTCATTTTTGGATGGCATTACACTCAAAGCAGCAATACCGGCCAGCGGGGAAAACAATAGGATGGATATCAGATGGCTCATGAGAAATACCCCCCTGCAACAGCAAAGAATAATAGGATGATAACGAGTCCCGCAACAGCGACGGCACCAAATCTCTGAACCTGGCCATCGTGCATGGAGGAACCTCTTTTACCGAGCCATTGAACGAGGCCAGCCGTTCCGTTCACAGCTGTTTCAACGAGATACCGGTCAACATAGCTCCAAAAATAACTGAACAGCGTTGTGCCTTTAACGACTGTAGCATCATAAGCTTCATCCACGTAATACTTGCGGTAAATAAGGGTGCTGAAAGACGGAAGAGAACGAGACAGCCAGTTTCTTGACAGTGTTTTTTTACCGTACATAAGGTATGCCAGAAAGATTCCCGCCAAGGATACGATCGTGGCAAGGAACGGAATCCATACCGGTCCATGTTCTCCTTCTGCAGCAATGCGGACAGGGCCGCGGCTTAAATAATGATCTAAAAACGCACCAAACCAGGGGGTATTTAAATAGCCTGCCACGACAGCCAGAAAACCTAGAACCAGCATGGGAAAAAGCATGGATACATCGGATTCTTTCACCTTTTCATGCGCTTGGCCTGAATTCCCTGCGAACACCATAAAAAACAGGCGGAACATATAAAAAGCGGTAAAAAAAGCAGCGAGGAGAGCGAGGATAAACAATCCGTAGCGGCCGTCCCCGTAAGTGGCCATTAAAATTTCATCTTTACTGAAGAAACCGGATAAGAGCGGAAATCCGGAAATGGACAGTGCTCCTATTAAAAATAAAGGAGCCGTAAATTTCAGCTTCCTCCAAAGGCCGCCCATCTCTTCAATATTTTGAGTATGTACGGCATGAATAACACTGCCTGCGGCCAGGAACAGCAGTGCTTTAAAGAAAGCATGTGTCATCAGATGGAAAATCCCTGCTGTATAGCCGCCTGAGCCAAGGGCTAGCATCATGTAGCCAAGCTGGCTCACGGTGGAATACGCCAGTACCCGTTTGATATCTTTCTGCATCAGGCCGACGGATGCGGCGAATATTGCAGTAATTCCGCCGACAACGGCTACAGTTGTCATGGCTGCGGACGATGCTTCAAAGAGCGGGTACATGGAAGCCACAAGATAAACACCTGCTGCGACCATCGTTGCCGCATGGATAAGGGCGGAGACTGGCGTCGGGCCCTCCATAGCATCTGGGAGCCACGTATGAAGCGGGAGCTGCCCGGATTTCCCGACGGCACCCACAAAGATCAGAATGGCCGTCAGTGTTATCATTTCTGAGGAAATATGGTGACTGGCAGCTGCTTTGAAGATTTCATCGTATTCAAAGCTCCCCGTCTGCCAGTATAAAAGAATAATCCCGATGAAGAGCCCAACGTCCCCGATACGCGTCATGATGAAGGCCTTCTTCGCAGCCGCCTTGGCTTCGGGTTTAAAATAATAGTATCCGATGAGGAGAAACGATCCTAAGCCGACCAACTCCCAGAAGATATACAACTGAAGCAGGTTAGGAGACAAGACGAGCCCCAGCATCGCAAACGTAAACAAACCAAGATAGGCATAAAAGACAGGAAAACGGCCATCCCCATGCATATAGCTCTTCGAATACACATGCACGAGAAAGCTTACAAGCGTTACGATGACGAGCATCAACGCATTCAGCGGATTGATTTCATATCCCATCGTTACAGCATGTTTGCCGATATACAGCCATACTCCTTCTGCCTTGTATGACTCCCCTCCCCATTGGCTGGCCATGACAATCACTGCCAGGATCAATGAGATGAAGGTGCATCCAATACCGGCGTAGGCAGAAGCTTCTTTTAGTTTTTTTCCAAAAAGTAAAAGAAGGATGAAGGATAGCAGCGGTAACAGTGGTATCAGCCAGGCATTCTGCATCATCTTTTCCAACCCCTTTTTAGCGCTTCATAATATCCATTTCATCCACATTGACGGTCTTGCGGTTTCGGTATAGTGCCATAAGAATGGCGAGCCCAACCGCCGCTTCAGCAGCCGCAACGGTGATGGTAAAGAGAGAGAAGATCTGTCCGGTCAGGCCGGGCTTCGCTCCGTATTTCGCAAATGCAACAAGGTTAATATTCACTGCGTTCAGCATCAGTTCGATGGAAATAAGAACAATAACAGCGTTTCTTTTTGTCAGCGCTCCAAACAGCCCGATGCAAAACAGGATGAGGGCCAGTACGAGATAAACAGACAAAGGAATGCTGCTCATTTTTTAGCCTCCTCTTCTCCGTCCCTTTTTGCCAGCACGATCGCCCCGATTAATGCCACCAATAGAAGGACAGAAGTCAGCTCAAACGGAATGATGTATTTCGAGTAAAGTTCTACACCAATTTTTTTCGTATTTTCAATGTGAAGGCCAACAGCCGGTGCCCCCAGGCTCAGGCGGTTGATTCCAAAAAACATGATCAGGAAAAAGACAGCAACCCCTGCTCCTGACAATAGAACGGTCAATTTCGGCATTTTTGTTTCCGTGTCCTTTTCGTGGCGTGTCAGCATGATTCCGAACAGCATGATGATTGTGATGGCGCCCGAGTAGATAAGTACCTGAACAGCAGCCACAAACTCAGCAGACAGCGTGATGTAGATTCCTGCTATAGCAAGGAATGTAAAGACAAGCGCAACGACCATATGAACGACATTCGACAGGTTGATCATCAGCACCCCGCCCCCAATGGCCGTTAAGGCAAGGACAAAAAAAGCAATCATCTCTCCCGTCATGCTTTATTCTCCTTCCTCACATTGTTGTCGTTCTCATCGAGCCAAGCCAGATCCTTAAACAGTTCATCACGGCTGTACTCCGCCAGTTCGAAATTGCTGGTCATGACGATCGCTTCTGTCGGACAGACCTCTGTACACAGGTCACATAGAATACAGATTTCAAAATTAATGTCGTACGTGTCAATGATCTTTCCCTTTTTCCCCGGATCGGGATGGGGCTTTCCTGTCAGCTGAATGCAGTCTGTCGGGCAGATGTTTGCACACTGGTTGCAGACAATGCACTTTTCAGGGTAGAATTTCTGGATTCCGCGAAAACGGTCAGGCATCTGAAGGGGAACGTCCGGATATTGGGTCGTAACATTCTGCTTCGTCAAATTGCTGAGCGTATATTTCAAGCCTTTCGCAAGACCTTTCACCTCACACCACTCCTTTTTTGCAGTCTAGTAAACTCGCATTGCGGGCAAGAGCGAAAACAAGTCCGCTGCACTTATCTTAAAAATATTTCTTTTACGACGGCACTGACAAAAATGTTGAGTAAAGCGACCGGCAAAAGAACCTTCCAGGCAAACTCCATGAGCTGATCAGCCCTTAAGCGCGGCATTGTTCCCCGGATCCAGATCATAAAGAAGACGATCAGGCTGAACTTCAAAGCAAACCAGATGATGCCCGGAATGAAGCCTAAAAACGGAATGGGTTTCCATCCGCCAAGGAACAGCACAGTCGTTAGTGACGCCATTGCAAATAGATACACATATTCCGTTAGCATGAAGAAGGCCCAGCGAAATCCTGAATACTCTACGTGATAGCCGGCAACCAATTCGGATTCTGCTTCCGGCAAGTCAAATGGTGTACGGTTCAGCTCCGCTATAGAGGAAATCAAAAATACAATAAAGCCAAGCGGCGATAAAAAAATATAAGCTACTTTTTCCTGGCCTTCTACAATGTCTGTCAGGTTAAGGCTTCCGCTGAATAAGATGACACCGATCACGGAGATGACTAGCGGAATCTCATACGATATCATCTGTGCTGCAGATCTCATCCCCCCAAGGAGCGAGTATTTATTGTTGGAAGCCCAGCCGGCCATCAAGATCCCAACCGTAGTAATACCTGATATTGCTATGTAATACAATAGGCCGATGCTAAGGTCGGAAAACTTCAGATGATCAGAAAATGGGATGGCCGCTAACACCATGAAAGCTGGAGCAAAAGCGAGAACCGGCGCCAAAATAAAAAGCGGTTTATCGGCCAGCTTTGGAATGGTGTCTTCCTTGAGCAATAGCTTCAGTACGTCGGCAACGGTCTGCAGAAGGCCAAAGCGTCCACCGACCCGGTTCGGCCCTGGACGGAGCTGCATGAATCCGAGCACTTTTCGTTCCGCCAATATGGCATACGTTACAAATCCGAGAACAATAACCAGCAGGCAGGCTCCTAAACCAAAAAAGACAGCCGCGTGGATCCAGCCTGGAGGCGAGGATAACAAATGATTGATCATCAGCCGTCCACCTCCCCTAAGACAATGTCGATTCCGCCGAGTATGGTAATCAGGTTTGAGATGTTTTCACCGACAAGAAGTTTGGGCAAGATCTGCAGATTGTAAAAGGAAGGTCTTCTGAATTTTAAACGGTAAGGCTCCTTTTTCCCCTCCGAAGCGATGTAGCAGCCGATCTCCCCGCGCGGCGACTCAATCCGAACGAAGGCTTCTCCTTTTGGCGGCTTGATGATCTTCGGCACCTTCGCCATAATCTCTCCGTTTTCAGGAAACTGTTCCACCGCCTGCTCGACGATCTTTAAGGATTCTTCGATTTCCGCCATCCGGCACTGATAGCGGGCCCAGGCATCTCCGCTGTCGTATGCGGGGACATCAAACGTGAACCGGTCATAGATGGAGTAAGGTTCGTCTTTTCTCAAATCCCAGCTGATCCCCGTACAGCGCAGGTTGGCGCCGCTTAACGAGTAATCAAGGGCCTCCTCCTTCGTATAAAAACCAACGCCTTTTACACGATTCAAAAAGATTTCATTTCCGGTTACAAGATCGTGATATCCTGAAAGCTGCTCCCGCATGTAAGGAACAAACTCTCTAATCTTCTGGATCCAGCCTTCTGGAGCATCCCACTTCACTCCTCCGATCCTCATATAATTGAAAGTCAGGCGTGCCCCTGATATTTCGTTTAACATTCCGATAATAGCCTCTCTCTCCCTGAAGGCATAGAGAAACGGGCTCATTGCTCCTATATCCAGGAGGTACGTTCCAAACCAGACTAAATGGCTCGCGATCCGTCCAAGCTCCATCACGAGAATACGGAGATATTCCGCCCGTTCAGGAATTTCAATGTTCATCATCGTTTCAACTGCATGGCAGATGACATAATTGTTCGTCATTGCAGCAAGATAATCCATACGGTCTGTGTACGGAATGATCTGTGTGTATAGAAGGTTTTCAGCGAGCTTTTCAGTCCCGCGATGCAGATATCCAATGACCGGCTGGGCTTCGATAATGGTTTCTCCGTCAATTTTCAGCACGATCCGAAACACCCCATGTGTACTCGGATGCTGAGGACCGACATTCAGCAGCATTTCTTCGGTGCGAATCACCGGCTACACCTCCACATCATACGGTTCATAATCTTTGCGGAGCGGATGGCCCACCCAATCGTCAGGCATCATAATCCTCGTTAAGTTCGGATGCCCGGTAAAGGTGATTCCCAGCAGGTCGAAGGCTTCTCTTTCCGGCCAGTCAGCCCCCGCCCAAAGGGGAGCTAATGAGTCAATGACTGCTTCTTCTCTATTGATTCTTACTTTCAATGCAACTGGACTGCGATGTGTGTAGGAATAAAAATGATTGTAGACCTCTAGGTGAGTTTCAAAATCTGTGGCGTGAAGTTCTGACAAATAATCAAAACGAAGTTCATCGTGGTGTTTAAGAAGTTCGGCAATTTTAAAATATGTATCCGGTTTGGCAACAAGGGTCGGAGCATCCTTGGAAAGCGGGTTGATGTAGCTGTCTTCAAGCACATCTTCCCCCAATGTCTTCTTGATCACCCTGACATAACGGTCAAGAAGCGGTTGTAACGGAGATGGCTTTTGTTCTTCAGCTGGCACCTCTGTCCTGGCTGTGGCAGCTTTGGCTCTTGCAGCGGCGGCAGCGGCGGCTTTCGCTTTAGCAGCAGCAATAGCCTTTGCTTTTTCGTCGGAAGGATGGGATGAGTCTGCTGCTCCCTCTCTGGCTGCTCTTGCTTTGGCAGCAGCGGCTGCTTTGGCCTTTGCGGCTGCAGCGGCTTTTGCTTTAGCAGCTGCCTTTGCTTTTTCGTCGTCCGCTGGATTAGATGAGTCTGCTGTTCCATCTCTTGCTGCTCTTGCTTTGGCGGCTGCGGAAGCTTTTGCCTTTGCGGCTGCAGCGGCTTTTGCTTTAGCAGCTGCCTTTGCTTTTTCATCAGCCAAAGGATCCTCCGGAGTGCTTGATGTTTCTTCTTTTTGTCTTAAAGCTTTTTGCTTTGCTAGTTCAGCAGCTTTCGCTTTAGCTTCTGCGACAGCTTTTTTCTTTTGTTCCTCAATGCTTAGTTCCTGGGCGGGACCACCGCTCTCCTCTTTTTTCTCGAGAGCTCTTTGTCTGGCAAGCTCCAGGGCTTTCGCTTTTGCTTCAGCAGCTGCCTGTTTTTTTAGTTCTTCCTTTGATAACGGCTCGCTGGATTCAGGGGATTTTCCATCATTTTCGTTTGGCATGTCTTACATCACCTTCTTCCCAGTCTTCGCTTCGTAACGGATCTTCTCCTGCAATTTATTGATTCCATAAATGAGTGCTGCAGGATTTGGCGGACATCCGGGAATATAAACATCAACGGGAACGATCTGATCCACTCCCTTAACGACGGCATAAGACTTGATATAGGGTCCACCGGCTGTTGCGCAGGAACCCATGGCAATGACCCATTTGGGCTCAGGCATTTGTTCGTACAGCCGTTTAAGGACTGGAGCCATCTTTTTCGTCACCGTCCCGGATACGATCATGACATCGGATTGCCGTGGCGAGGTCCGAAATATACTGCCAAAACGGTCAAGGTCATAGTGGGATGACCCGGTTCCCATCATTTCGATGGCACAGCAGGCAAGGCCGAATGTAAGCGGCCAGAGCGAATTGCTCCTTGCCCACGCTTTAATCTGTTCTAAAGTGGTTAAAAAGATATTGCGTTCAAGCTCTGCTTTTTCTTCAGGTGAAATATCCGACAGCTTCAGATCCATTTCAGCACCTTCTTCTTCCAAGCGTATAAGAGGCCAAGAGCGAGCATTACAATAAATATCCCCATCTCAATGAGGGCAAAGGCCCCAAGATGGTCATAGGCGACAGCCCATGGATATAAAAACACAGTTTCAACATCAAAGATGACAAACATGAGGGCGAACAAATAGTATCTTACGTTAAATTGGATCCAGCTTTGATGAAAGGGTTCAATTCCGCTCTCATATGTGGTCGATTTCTCTTTAGTCGGTTTATATGGGCGGAGCAGGCGTCCTGCCGTTAATGCCCCGACCGGCAAAAGAATTCCCAATGCGAGAAAGACGGTTACAACAAGGTAATTGTTTTGGTAAACATGTGTTAAATCCATCCATTACCTCCCTAATCATCAGAATTTTTTAAACATTATGTAATCGTATTCATTATAGCAAATTCCAAAATTTGTGTCGACATTCGGGGGGAGGAGCTGCGGGCTCAATACTATACTCCTATTATATGAGCTTGTTCGGGGGATAGAAGGAGGATGTTTGTTAGAAAAGAGACTGGAATGGGCTTTGCCCATTCCTTGTCTCTGCGCTGATGGATGGATTTTAGAGGGTCTCTTTTAGCGGCAGTATGCTTTCAAATAACAAGCTTTGCCAAGCTGACTGATTTCTTTACAATCAATTAAAAAGAGGAGGGTGTTTATGAGTGCCAGAAAGGAAGCTGAGCTGGAGTGGGCGAAACAAAAATATGATGTGATGGCGAAGGGCTACCAGCATTACAGCAGGATTAGAGATTCGTTTCGCGAGGCAAAAGGGGAAGAAGATTATACTGCAATTTTCGATGAAATGGGAGGGATGGAGAAGCTTCCCTATTCCAGGAAGGCTTTTCTGAATACAGCCGAGCACGTTTGGGGCTATTTTAAAAAAGCAGTGATACAGGATGAAAAGCAGCAATTCTTTGAACTGCTTGAGAATTGCAGTTCACTGCCGGATGAATTCTTGCTTTCTCGGTCTGAATCGGCAAAGCTATTGAGCTATATTAAACAAACCTTGCTTGTTTCTTATCCTAACCCTTATTTAGAGCAATCCTCGTTATTGAAAAAGGTGTCAGGCACCGCTCTTTGACATATGTCAAAAGAGGGTGCCTGGCACCTAAGATATAAAGTAGTTAGATCGCTTCTGTGCTGTAGCTCATTTGGCGTTCGAGTTCTTCTGTGTGCTGCTGAGTTTGTTCTGGTGTCCAGTTTAAGTGTTTCGCCATCAAGGCAATTCCTTTTTCTTTCCATTGGCGTACGTAAGCAATGTCAAAGTACATCGCGCTTGTACGGCGGATAAAGTAGTCAGCTGGTGTTGTTGCCATCTCTTCGTCCATAGCGTAGATCAATGTTGCATAGACTTGGATCGGCAGTTTATTAAGGTCGGCTTCTTTCTGGCCGTCCCGGATGATTTCAAACAGACGGTCCACGTTGGAACCGTATTTTTTCACAAGCTGTTCTGCATCGTCCTTGCTTAATCCAAGGTTGAGGCCCTCAGAAACTTTTTGACGGATATATTCAGGGTAGTGGCTGCTTCCGCCTACGTTACCGCCAGATAATACAAGGTGTTTCGTATTGCTGGTGTCGTACTTGATTCCCACTTCTTTCTCAAGCTGGCCAGCAACGATGTCCGCCACTTTTTCTGCCATTTTACGATATCCGGTTAATTTACCGCCGGCGATCGTAATCAATCCTGAAGGGGAGAAGAACACTTCGTCTTTTCTGGAAATCTCAGAAGGATCTTTTCCATCTTCATGAATCAATGGACGCAATCCAGCCCAGGAAGATTCAATGTCTTTTTCTGTGATCTTCACATCAGGGAACATGAAATTGATCGCTTTTACTACATAATCAACATCATCATGTGTAATTCTTGGGTTCTTCAAATCACCTTTGTAATCTGTGTCTGTTGTACCGACATACGCTTTTCCTTCACGCGGAATCGCAAACACCATTCTTCCGTCCGGTGTGTCAAAATAAACCGCTTGGCGGAGCGGGAAACGTTCCCCATCGATTACAAGGTGGATCCCTTTTGTATGGTGAATTCTTTTTCCTTTTTTGGACTTATCAATATCGCGCAGTTCATCAACCCAAGGTCCGGCTGCGTTAACAATTTTCTTGGCATAGATTTCATGCACTTTTCCAGAAAGTGTGTCTTCCGCTTTTACACCAAGAAGTTTGCCGTCCTTATCGTAGATGAAGTCTATCACTTTAATATAATTGACAGCCTTGCCTCCGCGATAGACCGCTTCTTTCATAATTTCAAGAGTTAGACGAGCATCATCTGTTTTATATTCCACATAATAACCGCCGCCTAGAATGTCTTTCTTTTTCAATAATGGCTCACGGTTCAATGTTTCTTCTTTGCTTAGCATGGATCGGCGTTCTTTTCGTTTTACACCTGCCAAAAAGTCATAAACCTTAAGACCGATGGAAGTAGAAAATTTGCCGAATGTCCCTTTTTTGTACATTGGAAGAAGCATCCACTCCGGTGTCGTTACATGAGGTGCATTCTCATAAACGATTGCACGCTCTTTACCTACTTCTGCAACTAGGCCGACTTCGAACTGTTTTAAGTAGCGAAGTCCGCCATGGACAAGCTTAGTAGAACGGCTGGATGTACCTCCTGCGAAGTCCTGCATTTCCAAAACGCCTGCTTTCATCCCTCGAGTCGTGGCATCAAGAAGAATTCCTGCTCCTGTCACTCCGCCCCCGATCACTAATAAATCCAGGGAAGCAGTTTTCATATCCTCTATATATTGTTCTCTTTTATTGCTTGAAAATTGATTATTATCCATATCACGCCACTCCTTCTTTTATCCCTATGTTATTCTTTTCCTAAAACACTCAAATTAAAGCGTATATTTTTGTCCAGAGAACAAAAAAGAGACCACAATACCCCTGAACCTATCTCAGGGTATTGTGGTCTCTCCGTAGCTCCGACCGTTATTAACTTAGTGCTATCATAACAAGTTATGATGAAGTTTGCAAATGGTGCGCTCGAATTTTTTTAGGCTGTATTCGTAACCTTTGTTGCTCTTGATAGTAGCTGATTTCCGTTCCAGGATGCTCGCTTTCCGCGTGGCGTACGCTGAACCCCTCGGCGCAAGCGCCTGCGGGTTTCACCTGTCACGCTTGTCCCGCAGGAGTCTCGCACCTTGCACTACAATCAACTTGTCAAAGAAGGCACTTTACAAAAATGTTCCCAAAGCAACAATCTTTTAGAAACCACCCCTTATTTAAAAACTCTTGCTGCTTCAACAGCTTTTTTCCATCCTTTGTATAGATCTTCGCGTTCTTTTTCTTCCATGGAGTTGTCAAAATCTTTTTCTACTTTCCATTTATCTGCAATGGCTTCACGGCCGCTCCAGAATCCTGTAGCAAGGCCCGCGAGATAAGCCGCGCCTAAAGCCGTAGTTTCATTGATTTCCGGACGCTCCACCGGAACTCCAAGAATATCGGACTGGAATTGCATGAGGAAGTTGTTTTTCACCGCGCCGCCGTCCACGCGAAGCTTTTTCAGTTCAATGCCAGAATCAGCTTCCATGGCTGTCAAAACATCACGAGTCTGGTAAGCAAGGGACTCCAGCGTAGCACGCACAAAGTGTTCTTTTTTCGTTCCTCGCGTCAAGCCGAACACAGCTCCTCGTGCTTCACTGTCCCAATATGGCGTTCCGAGCCCAACGAAAGCCGGTACAACATACACTCCATCAGATGACGTAACACGCTCTGCAAGTTCTTCACTTTCAGGAGAAGTACGGATTAACTGCAGGCCGTCTCGAAGCCATTGAACTGCTGAACCCGCTACAAAAATACTGCCTTCAAGCGCGTACTGTACTTTTCCGTCAATTCCCCAAGCAAGTGTAGTTAATAGCCCATGCTCAGATCTGACGGCCTTTTCTCCAGTATTCATGAGCATAAAGCAGCCGGTGCCGTACGTATTCTTCGCCATGCCTGTTTCAAAGCACGCTTGGCCGAAAAGTGCAGCCTGCTGGTCGCCGGCAATCCCTGCAATTGGAATGCTTTCACCGAAGAAGTGATAATCGATCGTTTGGCCGTAGACTTCTGAAGATGATTTTACTTCAGGAAGCATGGATGCCGGAACGTCAAGGATATCAAGCAGTTCTTCATCCCATTTCAAATCGTAGATGTTATACATCAAGGTTCTTGAAGCGTTCGAGTAATCGGTAACGTGTGCTTGTCCGCCAGTCATTTTCCACAATAACCACGTATCAATCGTTCCGAAAAGAAGGTCGCCCTTTTCTGCCTTTTCGCGTGCACCTTCCACGTTATCCAAGATCCATTTTACTTTTGTACCTGAAAAATACGCATCGATCAGCAGGCCTGTCTTGTCTCTGAATAGATCGTTGTGTCCCTGCGCCTTTAGTTCTTCACAGATATCTGCCGTCTGTCTTGATTGCCAAACAATCGCATTGTAAACAGGCTTCCCGGTATTTTTGTCCCATACTACAGCTGTTTCACGCTGATTTGTAATTCCGATCGCCGCTATTTCTTTTGGAGAAGTGTTCGTTCCTTCCAGTACCTGGGCAACAACAGCAAGTATGCTTCCCCAGATCTCCTGGGCGTTATGTTCAACCCAGCCCGGCTTGGGGAAATGCTGTGTGAATTCTTTTTGTGCAACAGATACAACTTCGCCTTCTTTGTTAAAAAGAATTGCGCGTGAACTTGTTGTTCCTTGATCCAGTGCTAAAACATATTTCTTATCCATAGAAATAGCTCTCCTTTACAAATGAACTGGTTTTTATGCATTCTAATGTGTTTTTTGTGTGTTAGTTCTTTATTCTCTCACCGTGTCTGAGCCCTTGTGTACCGCTCTTGCCGGCAAGATGAGCCGCTGCAAATATCAATGCCGATAATACCGTCCAGCTCCAAAAGAAAGCGGTTACCTTGCCTTCAAACAATGCTTGATAAAGAAGTGCGCCAAATACTCCGCCTAAAATCGGGCCGACAACAGGAATCCAGGCATACTTCCAGTTAGATCCTCCCTTGCCACTGATCGGCAAAAAGAAATGTGCCAGTCTCGGCCCAAGGTCACGTGCCGGGTTAATCGCATATCCGGTAGGTCCTCCGAGAGATAATCCAATCGCTACAATCAGGAAACCGACGATCAAAGGATTTAATCCTTCTGTAAATTTATTCGCTCCAATAGACAAAAGTCCTACCAGTAAAACAGCTGTTCCAATAAACTCACTTAAAAGATTCGATAATGTATGTGGAATTGCAGGGTCCGTAGAAAAAACGCCAAGTTTCACAGCTGGATCCTCTGTCTGTTCCCAGTGAGGCAGAAATTGAAAATAAACAATAATTCCGCCCAGGAAACCACCGAGCATCTGTGCAGCAATATACCCTGGAACCTGTGACCAGCTAAAGTCTCCAATTGCAGCCAATCCTAACGTAACCGCTGGATTTAAATGTGCACCGCTGAACTTACCGACAGCGTATACAGCCATCGATACAGCAAGACCCCAGCCAAGACCCACAACAATCCACCCTCCGCCTTCTGCCTTGGATTTCTTTAAGCTAACATTGGCAACAACGCCGCCACCAAAAATAATTAAGATCATTGTTCCGATAATTTCTCCGAGTATCGGTGACATCCTTTAACACTCCTTTCCAAATTAGACAAGAGAATGGAAAATTTCTCTTAGCCTGCCCCATTAATGACATTTGGTAAAAAAAAAGACCAGCAAAAATATCCCTTAAGTTATTGTAAGGGCTTCTGCTGATCTCCGATTCTCCATCAAATTATTAACTTGTCTAATATTTAATCATAGCTTGAAAACGCTGTCAATGGGTAAGGATATGGAAAATTCATGCATCACCTTACCAGAGTTCCTTATCGGAAGTGGTCACCGCCACTGCCCCTCCTTGAATCGCCAGATCGATCTCTTCTTTTGTCCGGATCAATCCGCCTGCAAACACAGGAATACCCGTTTTTTCATGAACTTCTTTGATGATGTTCGGCATCAATCCAGGCAAAACTTCGATAAAATCAGGCTGTGTCTTCCCGATAATTTTATAGCTTGTTTCCAGTGCGATGGAATCAAGCAAAAATAACCGCTGTATGGCGGTTACACCTTTCTTTTTTGCCGTCGCAATGACATTTGATCGTGTTGAAATGATGCCAGCCGGCTTGATTTCCTGGCAGATAAATTCCGCAGCATATTCATCTGCTTTTAAACCATTGATCAAATCCGCATGGACAAATAGCTTTTTATTGGCCTGGCCGGCAATTTTCACCATACTTTTCAACTGAGCAATGTGGCTGTCAAGAATGACGATGTATGTATACTCGCTGTTCAGTAACTGCTCAAGTTCCTTCCATTTGCGAACAGCCGGTAATATAGTTTGGTTTCTAAAGCTCATTTGTTTTTCCTCCAACATGCGGGTTTCCCTTATTATATACTTTTTCGTAAAAAAAAAGAAAAAGACTTGGTAAGTCGCCCGGAAACTTCACGATGCTGCCAGAATTCTTCCTATAGTCACCCGAAATATCCCTTCTTGTGCAAAAAAAAGCCTCCCTGGCCAAAGCCAGGGAGGCTTCTTACTTTATTTATCTGCGGCTCGCGATTTCAATACGGTTGACCGCACGCCGAAGAGCAAGCTCTGCTCTTTTATGGTCGATATCGTCTTGATTTGTTGCTGCCAGACGGCGCTCAGCACGCTCTTTGGCCGCTTGAGCACGTTCCATTTCAATCTCGCTTGCTAGTTCTGCAGATTGAGCAAGAACCGTTACTTTTTCAGGCCGGACTTCGATAAATCCACCGCTAACGGCCACATAAAGTGTTTTTCCATCCTGGTGCACGCGAACTGCACTGATGGTTAAAGGAGCAACCAACGGAATATGTCCAGGCAAGACACCAAGCTCTCCGCTTTTTGCTTTTGCACTGACCATTTCTGCCGTTCCTTCAAACACGGGACCATCAGGGGTGACTACACTTACTTCTAAAGTTTTCATTTCGTCTTACCCCCTTATAGGTTTAGACCATTGTCTTTGCTTTTTCAATAACATCTTCAATAGAACCTACAAGACGGAATGCATCTTCCGGAAGGTCGTCGTGCTTGCCTTCAAGGATCTCTTTGAATCCTTTGATGGTTTCTTTAACAGGAACATAAGATCCTTTTTGTCCGGTAAACTGCTCAGCAACGTGGAAGTTTTGAGATAAGAAGAATTGGATACGACGTGCACGCTGTACAATCAATTTATCTTCTTCAGATAACTCGTCCATACCAAGGATCGCGATAATATCTTGTAATTCTTTATAGCGCTGCAATGTTTGCTGAACTTGGCGTGCTACATTGTAGTGTTCTTCTCCAACAACTTCAGGAGTAAGCCCGCGTGAAGTAGAGGCCAATGGATCTACCGCAGGGTAGATACCCATGGCAGTCAATTTACGCTCAAGGTTAGTTGTTGCATCCAAGTGGGCAAAAGCGGTTGCCGGAGCCGGGTCAGTATAGTCATCCGCAGGTACGTAGATCGCCTGGATGGATGTTACGGAACCTTTTTTCGTGGATGTAATACGCTCTTGCAATTGACCCATTTCTGTTGCAAGTGTAGGCTGGTAACCTACCGCTGATGGCATACGGCCAAGAAGGGCAGATACTTCAGAACCTGCTTGCGTGAAACGGAAAATGTTGTCAACGAAGAACAGTACGTCCTGGCCTTCTTCGTCACGGAAATATTCAGCCATAGTCAACCCGGAAAGTGCTACACGCGCACGTGCTCCAGGAGGCTCATTCATCTGGCCGAATACCATTGCTGTTTTCTTGATAACACCAGAATCGGTCATTTCATGGAAAAGGTCATTTCCTTCACGAGTACGTTCACCAACACCAGCAAATACGGAAAGACCGCCATGCTCTTGAGCGATGTTGTTGATCAATTCCTGGATAAGTACGGTTTTACCTACACCCGCACCTCCGAAAAGACCGATCTTACCACCCTTAACATAAGGGGCGATAAGGTCAACGACTTTAATACCAGTTTCAAGGATTTCAGTGCGTGTTGTAAGGTTTTCGAAAGTAGGTGCTCCGCGGTGAATCGGATCACGGCGAACATCAGCAGGAACCGGCTCTCCAAGGTCAATGTGGTCGCCAAGCACGTTAAATACGCGGCCAAGTGTCACGTTTCCTACAGGAACGGAGATCGGTTTGCCTGTATCATTGATTGCCATTCCACGTACAAGACCGTCAGTAGAATCCATCGCGATTGTACGGACAGTGTTGTCACCAAGGTGAAGGGCTACTTCTAGAGTTAATTGAACGCCTTCAGCGTCAACAGTTAATGCATTCAAAAGTTCCGGAAGACTGTCATTGAATTTAACGTCAACAACAGGTCCGAGAATCTGAGTTATATAACCTTTATTCATCGTTTCCCCTCCTAACTTCTGGCACAGTATTGTGCCGTGCATGCCTGAATGAGGCATAAAAAATCTATTCGAGTGCCGCAACCCCGCCGACAATCTCGGTAATTTCCTGAGTGATGGCCGCCTGGCGCTCACGGTTGTACGTAAGCGTAAACTGGCCGATCAATTCGTTCGCATTGTCAGTTGCATTTCTCATTGCTGTCATACGAGAAGCATGCTCTGCTGCTTTAGCGTCCAATAACGCTCCGTAGATCAAGCTTTCAGCATACTGTGGAAGCAAGACTTCAAGAATTTCTTCTTCAGAAGGCTCGTACTCGTAGGAAGCAGTTGATGTGCTCGCTCCATCAAAGTCAGTCAGCGGAAGGACTTTCTTTTCCGTTAGTTCTGACTGGATGGCACTGACGAAATGATTATAGTACATGTAAAGCTCGTCGAATGTTTCGTTAGCATACAGATTGACTGCTTTGCTCGCGATCGCTTTAATGTCTGCAAAAGATGGCTGGTCAGCCAGACCGGTAATGCTGTCCAAGACCGGCATGCTGCGGCTCTTAAAGAAGTTAAGGCCTACCTTACCCACAACGATGATCGCATATTCATCAGGAGACTGATGGCGCTCTTTAATCGTACGGAAAACGTGACGAAGAACGTTGGAGTTATAGGCACCTGCCAAACCGCGGTCTGCTGTGATGACAAAATATCCCGTCTTTTTCACAGGGCGGCTCAAAAGCATAGGATGGCGTGCACTCTTGCTTCCTGAAGCAATGCTGGAAACGACCTCCTGGATTTTATCCATATAAGGAACAAATCGTTTGGCGTTTTGCTCAGCACGGTTCAAGGCAGCAGCGGATACCATCTCCATTGCTTTTGTAATCTGCATTGTCTTTTTTGTTGCATCGATTCTAGCTTTAATATCTCGTAATGCCACTCGTATTCACCACCTTTTATTTAAGCTGGTTGCAGGATGCATGGGTGCATCCTGCGCAGTTATCTATTAAAAACATTTCGTTACTGTTAGCACTGGATCTAGCTTCAGTGCTCAGGCCCTTGAGGTCGCTTCACTCTCACTCCGCAACACAAAACGCGTGTTGCTGTGTGAGAGTTCCAGCGCTTGTCGGACCTAAGCGAGCACTTCGGCTTTTCTTATGCAAATACTTTTTTAAACGCTTTGATCGCGTTGTCCAGATCGTCGCCTTCTGGAAGTTTTCCAGTCGTTTTGATTTGGTCAAGAACGTCTTTAGCGTTTGTTTCCATGTATGCATGAAGCTCTTCTTCAAAGCGAGTTACATCCTCAACAGCTACATCGTCAAGATATCCTCTTGTTAATGCAAAAAGGCTGGCAACTTGAAGTTCTACGCGAAGCGGTTTGTGAAGTCCTTGTTTAAGTACTTCTACTGTACGCGCACCACGGTTAAGTTTCGCTTGAGTCGCTTTGTCCAGATCCGAACCGAACTGAGCAAATGCTTCAAGCTCACGGAAAGATGCAAGGTCAAGACGAAGGGTACCGGATACTTTGCTCATCGCTTTAATTTGAGCTGATCCCCCTACACGGGATACAGAGATACCTGCGTTAATCGCCGGACGTACACCAGAGAAGAACAGGTCAGACTGCAAGAAGATCTGTCCGTCTGTAATGGAGATAACGTTTGTCGGGATATAAGCAGATACGTCACTCGCTTGTGTTTCGATGAAAGGAAGTGCGGTAATAGAACCTCCGCCTAATTCATCGTTTAATTTCGCAGCACGCTCTAAAAGGCGTGAGTGAAGGTAGAAAACATCCCCTGGATAAGCTTCGCGGCCTGGAGGACGGCGAAGAAGCAAGGAAAGCTCACGGTATGCTGCTGCCTGTTTTGAAAGGTCATCATAAACGATCAATACGTGTTTTCCGTCCCACATGAACTCTTCAGCCATGGATACACCGGCATACGGCGCCAAGAAAAGAAGAGGTGCAGGCTGGGAAGCACCAGCAGAAACAACGATCGTGTAATCGAGAGCACCATGTTCGCGAAGAGTTTCAACAACACCAGCAACGGTGGACTCTTTTTGTCCGATCGCAACATAGATACAAATCATGTCCTGATCTTTTTGGTTGATGATCGTATCGATGGCTACAGCTGTTTTACCCGTTTGGCGGTCACCGATGATCAGCTCACGCTGTCCGCGTCCGATTGGAACGAGGGCATCGATCGCTTTGATTCCTGTTTGAAGCGGCTCATGTACAGACTTACGAGCCATTACTCCAGGAGCTTTTTGCTCGATCGGGCGTGTTTTCACTGTTTCTACCGGCCCTTTACCATCAATTGGAAGGCCAAGCGGGTTAACAACACGTCCTAAAAGCTCCGGTCCTACAGGAACTTCCATGATGCGTCCTGTACGTTTAACCTCGTCTCCTTCACGGATCTCCTGGTAAGGCCCAAGGATGATGATACCGACGTTGTTTTCTTCAAGGTTCTGGGCCATACCCATAACACCGTTAGAAAATTCAACAAGCTCACCAGCCATAACATTATCCAATCCATGCGCACGGGCAATACCGTCACCGACTTGAATAACTGTACCGACATCGTTAACTTCGATTTCAGACTGATAGTTTTCAATCTGTTTTTTTATTAAAGCACTGATTTCTTCAGCTTTAATGCTCATGAATTTCACCCCTATCTTTTTAGCCTTGCGTAGCGGCTAATTGACGTTCAATACGCTCTAGTTTCCCGCGGACACTTCCGTCAAAAATACGGTTGCCGATGCGGATTCTTACGCCCCCCACGAGGCTTTGGTCAATAATATTTTCAATGCGCAGCCGCTGCTTGCCTACTCGTTTCGCGAACGTTTCCTCAAGCTGGCGTTTTTCATCTGCAGATAACAAGCGGACAGAGTAAACAGTTGCATCAGCAATGCCGCGCGATTCATTTGCTAATCCAATGAATTGGCTGGCCATCTCAGTGATCAAACCTTGGCGGTTGCGGTCGATGAGCAAGAAAACTGTGTTCAGGACCGGTGCTGAAATGTCCGTGCCAATGCTGTCTTTTACGATTTGTTTTTTCTGCTGTACAGAAATTTTCGGGTGGTTTAAAATCTTTTGGATATCATGGTTTTGTTCCATGATGCTTTTTACGAGGCGAAGCTCAGCTTCTGCCTTATCAAGATTCTCTTGCCCTACTACTTCAAAAAGAGCTGATGCGTAACGTTTTGCAATTACAGTAAGATCTTTGCTCATCTAGCTTCGCCTGCCTCTTGAAGGTAATCCTGGATTAACTTCTCCTGGCTGCGCTCATCTAGTTCTTTCGCAATGACTTTAGAAGCAATCATAACGGATAGAGAAGCGACTTCATTACGGAGAGTAGCCACAGCTTTTTCTCTTTCACTGGCAATGTCAGCAAGTGCTTCTTCTTTCACACGGTTGGCTTCGCCGCGGGCAGCCTGAATGATGGCTTCTCCTTGGACTTCACCTTGTTTTTTCGAATTTTCAATGATAGCTCTTGCTTCCTCACGCGCTTGTTTTAATTCTTGAATTTGTGCAGCGAGATGCTGTTCCGCTTCTTTGCGGTTTGTTTCTGCTGCTTCGATTTCATTTGTTATATAAGATTGACGCTCTTTCATGATGCCCATTAACGGACCCCATGCATACTTGCGTAACAAGAGCATTAAGATTATGAATGCTAGTAACTGGAAGAGAATATCTCCGCCGTTAACACCACCGGTTGCAGCACCTAAAATTAAGGATTGCACGGTATTTCCTCCCTTCAATAGGTCATACATAAGGAATGGCGAAGAAAAGTTCCAGTTTTGAAACATGCTTCGCCATTATTGAGATCTTTTTAAATCTTGCTGTTATTACTTCCCAAGAACGATAAATGCAATAACAACACCGATGATAGGAAGTGCTTCAACTAACGCAACCCCGATAAACATTGTTGTTTGAAGCGTACCGCGTAGTTCTGGTTGACGAGCAACCCCCTCAACTGTACGTCCTACGATAAGACCGTTACCAATACCTGCACCTAGTGCTGCTAGACCGATTGCAATTGCTGCTGCAATAAGATTCATTTTTGTATTACTCCCTTCTATTCCCCTGTAAATTTTATTTTTTTGTTCCCGGCTATTTGGCCGGAAACGGAAATTATATTAATTAATGGTCATCAGCCACTTTATGGGCTAAATAAACCATTGTTAACATGGTAAAGATAAATGCCTGGATAGCACCTACGAATACCGAGAACCCTTGCCATACAATCAATGGGAAGATTCCCAGAATACCAGCAAAGATACCTTGGTGTGAGAGACCCACGAGAAGGCCGAGAAGAATTTCACCGGCATAGATGTTACCGTAAAGCCGAAGACCCAGCGTAAGTGTGTTTGCGAATTCTTCAATCAGCTTTAATGGGAAGAAAAGCTTGAATGGTTTGAAGAACTCTGAACCATATGCTTTAGCACCCTTTAACTTCACTCCATAATAATGGCTTAAAACCACTACCATAACAGCGAGTGTCAATGTGATCGTCGGGTCTGCTGTCGGGGACTTCCACCATAATTCATGGCCAAAGGCTACCGCAAACGGCAGTCCCAGCATATTGGAGACAAAAATATACATAAGCAGCGTGAGCCCTAAAGTAAGAAAGCGTCCGCCGGTATGCCAATCCATAGTGCTATTAATGATTCCTTTTACAAAGTCCACTACCCATTCGAGGAAGTTTTGCATTCCGCCCGGTCTCATGGACAAGGCACGGGTAGCCAGTACAGCAATCAGGAAAACAATAAGTGATGAAACTGTAATCATCAATACGTTAGACAGGTTAAATTGCAAACCCATAAACGTATGTATCGGAGCTTCGTGTTCCACCTGTGTTCACCTCTTTTCCTTTGGAGTACGTATGGTTTTAGTTAGTGAATCTATTAACATGATAATATAGACCGTCATCAATCCAATTACCACACTTAACAAATTGAAGAATTGCGGGAATCTAATGGCAATTAGCGCCGCGAGACCTCCCATGAGAAGTCTTGATAATGAGCCCATTGTCCTGACTTTCTGCTGGTTAATGACTGCTTGTCCGAGCCGCTCGATACTGGAGTACATACTCCAGAGATTAAATAGACCGAACAGGGTGCCGAATGATAAACCGAGGAAGATGGATTTGTAGGACGTTACTCCGTATCCGAGGACAAAAAAAGAGAGCATAAAGAGTGTATACTTTATGTATCTTCTGTAGGTCATGGTGTACTCGGTCATTTGCGTTCTTCTCCTGATTGGTTGGATAATAAACGGATCATGCCATAAACGCCGGCTCCAAGCCCTAGAAACAAGCCAATGATGAGGAACAAAGGACTTGTTCCCGTGAAGCGATCCAGCCACATACCGCCGAAAAGTCCAAGCAATATACCTCCAACTAGTGTTGACAATATACCTGACATTAATGCCATTGCTTTATAAGGCCGTTTCCCGGTGCTCATCGCATGGACTCCTTCCGAAATATAAGCAAGAGTTCAAAATATTAGGAAACGCGCTAGTCTCCTAGTATGAAAACCTTACCATATTCCCTTTGTAAGGATACAATAGCGGTACCTCGGTGTCAACGCAATTAGGGGTTAAATATCGTATAAATTGTGGAAAATCTGTCACAATTCCTATATGTTTATTCAAATGCTCTATAATATTGCTTTTCCTTAGGAAAATCGCGGGATATTACACAATATTAAATGTTCATTTATGTATAAAATTCAGGTTTTTGCAGACACTTTTGAGTGATATCGAATCACGAGGAGGCTATCACTTGAAACTTACTAAAACAGGATTTTTATTTGCTTTCTTTTTGATGATTTTAGGGGCATGCATGAACAATGCAAACGACCGGAAAAATAATGTGGAACCCCATCAGACCGGTTACTACGAAGACCAGAACCGGAACAACAGGGTCAACATATCAACCGAGCCCATGCGGCAGGATTACGCAAAGTGGGGGAAAATCGCTCTTGAACGGACAAAAGAGAAGTATCCGAACAGCGCGATCAGCGACTATCAGTACGATACTCGCCGCGTCAATGCTGACGGAACCGTCATTGATTTCTTTGACTTCATCGTAACCGAGAACCAAGTGGAAAAAGACATTAAAGTGAAGGTGCTGCATAACCCGGACAACGGAAAGCTTATTTCTGTGGCGTTTGAGGAGATCAGTTGATTGTTAGTAGTGATGTACGCCCCTTTCGCTCATTTCTGGAATGAGCGAAGGGGCGTTTTTTTTAGGGGGGAAGTTAATTGTTTTTTTGGTGGATTTTCTTTAAAAATCATTTAAATGGAGCAAAAGAGCATTATTTCTAACTCAAAATGTCTGATTCGGGCTCTATAAGGGAGGATTAATCTAACTTCCCTTAAGGAAACCCCGGTAAAATGGAGGGAGAAAAGGCTGAACTCAGCTTTTTATTATCAATTTTCTGATTTTATTATCGAAAATCTCTTTTTATTATTGAAAATCTCTTTTATATTATCGAAACGGCCGCTTTTATTATCGAACAGTTTATACTCGACACTAATCGACACGATTCGCTGCATTCATTTCAGACCACTTCCCCCACAAAAAAAAGGGGCTGTCCAAGAAGTCTGTAAGCTGTTGATTTCCGTTTCAGGCTGCTCGCTTTCC
>NZ_JARMMC010000002.1:141954-154843 GCF_036216745.1 Fictibacillus sp. B-59209
ACTTTCTGGACAGCCCCTTTAAAAACTGACTTATTTTGTTCCGAAAAGACGATCCCCTGCATCACCAAGACCAGGAACGATATAGCCGTGGTCATTGAGTTTCTCATCAAGGGCTGCCAAATAGATGTCCACTTCAGGATGGTCTTTCTGGATCAATTCGATTCCTTCAGGAGCAGCAACGAGACACATCAACTTAATGTTTTTCGCACCGCGGTTCTTCAGGGAAGTAATAGCTGCAGCAGCTGAACCGCCAGTTGCCAGCATCGGATCGATCACAATAAAGTCGCGCTCTTCCACATCGGATGGAAGCTTAACGTAGTATTCAACTGGCAAAAGTGTTTCCGGGTCGCGATATAGACCTACATGCCCAACTTTCGCTGCTGGAATCAATTTTAAGATGCCATCTACCATTCCAAGACCAGCACGGAGAATCGGTACAAGCCCCAGCTTTTTCCCTGCAATTACTTTCATTTGCGCTTCAGCTACAGGAGTTTGAATGGTTACCTCCTCAAGCGGAAGATCCCGCGTGATTTCAAAAGCCATCAATCCCGCTACTTCATCCACAAGCTCACGAAATTCCTTTGTTCCTGTTTCAACGTCACGAATATGTGTTAATTTATGCTGTATCAATGGATGATCCAGAACAAAAACATTACCCATCCTGCTACCTCTCCTTTTTCACAACGGGCTTGTCCACCCGAGCTTTTTCTTTGCACATAACCTCTTCCGCATTTTACAGAAAAAAAGGAGCCACTTCAAGGTCTAAAAAGCTTCCAATTCGAAAAACATGAGGCTGTCCAATATGGCTATAACACTGAAAGGTGCTGTCTATCTGGAAGTAGTTGATCTCCGTTCCAGGCTGCTCGCTTTCCGCGGGGCGCGCGCTGAACCCCTCGGCGCAAGCGCCTGCGGGTTTCACCTGTAACGCGCGTCCAGCTGGAGTCTCACACCTTACACTCCAATCAACTTGTCAATGGAGATTGTTTTGCAAGTAATGACTCCACAATCAAAATTTTTTAAAAGGAGCTGCCAGAAGGTCAGTTTATGACTTTCTGGCAGCTCCTGCGGCAAGACGGTTATCCTTTTCTGCTCAATATGATCATGCTCACTGTAATGATCACAAAGGCTGTGAAGGCGAGCATCGGGATCGTGATAAAGCCCAGCCAGTTGATATAATCCTGCGAACAAGGCACACCTGATGTGCATACTTCAAATTCCTGCAATGCCGGAATCTTTTGCAGTGCGATGTGATAGCCTGACACAAATATACCTAAAACAGAGAGAGGCAGCACATAACGGGCAATTCTGCTGTCCTGATGGTAGAAAGCCACACCGAGAAATACGGCGAGCGGGTACATCAGGATCCTCTGGTACCAGCAAAACGTACACGGAACGTAATGCATGACCTCACTGAAGTAAAGTGAGCCGATGACCGCGATGATGGCCGTCAGCCAGCTCAGCAACAAAGGCTTGTTCATCTTACTTCTTCCCTTTCGCTGCTTCTTCTACTTGTTTCTTAAAGTCTCCGTACGTGCTTCCTGTAAACTTTTTGCCGTTTACAAAGAGTGTCGGAGTAGAGTCCACGTTTAGCTTGCTTACGAGTGCCTCATCCTTCTTTACGTCCTCATCATGATTCGAGCTGCTGAAAGCCCTTTTCACTTTGGCCGCATCTTTTTCAGACGTCGCTTCTGCCAGCGTCTTCACCAGGAAGTCCTCTTTAAAGATATCCCGGTGTTCGTCTTCTGGGTCTGCGGGCTGCTTTTTATATAAGAGCTCGTGGAACTTCCAAAAGCTGTCGTTGCCTAGTTCCGCATACACGGTTTCCGCAAACTGTGCCGATCGCCTTGAATCTACGTTGATGAACGGGTAGTTGATAAAATAAAACTTTATTTTTCCTGTTTTAATCAGGTCTTTATCAACTTCAGGGAAAAATGACATGTTGAAGTTTTTGCAGATCGGGCATTTATAATCCCCAAATTCAATAACCTTCACATCAGCAGATTGATCACCTAAGTAAGGCTGCCCTTTATAATCAATCGAGACATTTTGATTCGAGTCTTTCCCCTTGTCCCCCGGATTGCCCACAAACAAGACGACAATGATACCTAACGCAATAATACCGATGAACCAGAAAATCCAGCTTGAAGATTTTTGGTTTTTGTTTCGGACATAGTTTTTCGTCTGAGACTTTGCCTTGCTCTTTCCTTTTGGTTTTTGTTTAGCCATCTTTTCACCTCTACTACCTTAAATTTATATACTAACTATTCAATCACAGATCAATTCTCCTTAAGAGTATACAAGTTTTCTGCAATTTACAAATGAACATTCTCTTAACTTTACAGAATTTAAGCGAGGTGTGATTGAACCGCCAGCTATCACACCTCCCGCTTTTGAGGTAAAAGACTTGAGTGCTCCTTTCAAGCGTCAGAAACGGAAATCAACCACTCCTAAGGAGCAACAAAGGTTACGAAACAGCCAGCTACAAAAAAAGACGCCCTCTGCAGGGCGCCTTTTTCTTTCATCTCTTTTCTTACTCGTACAGCTTATACTTCCCGGCAAGAGCAGCTACACGCTCGCTTGCTTCCTTCAATGCTTCTTCACCTTCAGGATTTTTAACAACAAGCGCGATCAGGGATGCAATTTCATCCATGTCTTCAAGTCCGAAGCCACGGGATGTAACAGCAGCAGTACCGATACGGATTCCGCTTGTTACAAACGGGCTTTCAGTATCGAATGGAATCGTGTTTTTGTTTACGGTAATACCGACATCATCCAATGCTTTTTCAGCAATCTTGCCCGTAATGCCGAGCTTGCTTACGTCAATCAGGATCAAATGATTGTCTGTGCCATCGGACACAAGCGTGATTCCTTCTTTTTTAAGAGAATCAGCCAGCCTTTTTGCGTTATCAATGATTTGTCCGGCATACGTTTTAAAGTCTTCGCTTAATGCTTCGCCAAATGCGACAGCTTTAGCTGCAATGACATGCATAAGGGGTCCACCCTGGATTCCAGGGAAAATGGATTTATCAATTTTCTTGGCAAACTCTTCTTTACAGAAAATCATTCCGCCGCGAGGGCCGCGCAATGTTTTATGCGTAGTTGTTGTTACAAAATCAGCGTAAGGAACCGGATTCTCATGAAGCCCCGCTGCCACAAGCCCAGCGATATGCGCCATGTCTACCATGAGATACGCTCCTGCTTCATCGGCAATCTCACGGAACTTTTTGAAATCAATAGCTCTTGGATAGGCACTCGCACCAGCCACGATCACTTTCGGCTTATGCTCAAGCGCTTTTTGGCGGACATCCTCATAGTTGATGAGATGAGTTTCTTTGTCCACCCCGTACTCAACAAAATTGTACAAAACGCCGGAAAAGTTAACCGGGCTTCCGTGAGTCAAATGCCCTCCGTGTGATAGATTCATTCCGAGGACAGTGTCACCTGGCTCCAATACGGTAAAATACACAGCCATATTCGCCTGTGCACCGGAATGAGGCTGAACGTTGACATGTTCCGCTCCAAAGATTTTCTTGGCACGGTCTCTTGCTAAATCCTCAGCTACGTCAACATATTCGCATCCTCCGTAATAACGGCGTCCAGGATATCCTTCCGCGTACTTGTTGGTCAGTACGGATCCTTGAGCCTCCATTACCGCTTGACTTACAAAGTTTTCTGATGCAATAAGCTCAATCTTATTCCGCTGACGGCCTAGTTCGTCCTGTATAGCAGCAAAAACTTCTTGATCTTGAACAGCTAGCTTTTCCAAGTGTGCGCATCCCCTTCGTGTAAAAGTCCTTAATTCAAACCCATTGTAACATAGCCTTCCGGGGATTTGTTACGTCTCTTTTAATTTAAAAAAGAGTAGCCGCTTCCATTTTTTCAGGTAAGTAGGAGCTGTCCAATAAGCCGTTAGCAAGCATAGAAACAGGATGTCTATCTGGCAGCAGTTAATTTCCGTTCCAGGCTGCTCGCTTTNNCGGGTTTCACCTGTCACGCTCATCCCGCCGGAGTCTCGCACCTTCCACTCCAATCAACTAATCAAAGAAGATGCCTTTCTAAACAAAGGAGCTGCCAGAAGGTCAGTTTACTATGACATTCTGGACAGCTCCTCCTTACGGTTATTGTTCCAGCCTTTTTCTTTGGAAATCGGCAATCTGTTTATACTCATCTTCCAGGCTGCGTGAGACGGATAGGAAGATGGACATCAGCTCCTGATACGTATCGACGTTTTCAGGGTTTGGCTTGTGCTGATACGTGCTGCCGACCATCTCGGATACGATGGAGAAATCATCAATTTCTTCTAATGAATACAATCCAAGGATGACCGCCCCGAGACAAGAGCTTTCGAAACTCTCAGGAATCGTCACATCTTGATTGAAGATGTCAGCCATCATCTGCCGCCAAAGAGCAGAACGGGCAAACCCGCCAGTCGCCTGCACCCCTTTTGGAATCCCGATTAATTCCTGAAGAGCGAGCAAGACACTGTAAAGGTTGAAAATAACTCCTTCGAGCACCGCCCGGATCATATGCTCTTTTTTATGGTAGAGAGCAAGCCCAAAGAATGAGCCGCGCGCATTGGCGTTCCAGAGCGGCGCTCGTTCTCCTGCCATGTACGGGTGAAATAAAAGCCCGTCGGCTCCGGGAGAGACCTTTTTTGCGATCTCAGTCAGCATCTCGTAAGGATCGACTCCAAGGCGCTTTGCCGTTTCTGCCTCAGCAGCACCGAACTGGTCTCTGACCCATCGAAACGTCATGCCGCCGTTGTTTACAGGTCCCCCGATCACCCAATGTTTATCCGTCAGCGCATAACAGAACGTCCGGCCTTTCTGGTCGGTGATCGGCTTGTCACTGACCGTACGGATGGCACCGCTTGTCCCGATCGTAACGGCAACAACACCCGGTTCAATCGCGTTAACACCAAGGTTGGAAAGCACGCCGTCACTGGCTCCGATAATAAACGGAGTTTCCGTGCGTATGCCCAGTTTTTCGGCAAGTTCAGGCGCAAGCCCTTTCACAACATGGGTAGTCGGAACAAGCGTGGAAAGTTTTTCACTTGTAATGCCGGCAATGCTCAATGCTTCCTCATCCCATTCCAGCTTTTCAAGGTTCATCATTCCTGTTGACGATGCGATGGAATAGTCGATAAGAAACTCTCCGAAAAGCTTGTAAAACACATACTCTTTGATCCCGATAAACTTATGTGCAAGCGTATAGGCTTCATTCAGTTCATGCTTCATCCAGAGAAGCTTTGACAGCGGCGACATCGGGTGGATCGGTGTACCTGTTCTTAAGTAAACTTCATGGCCGTTGAGTTCTTCCTTAATTTTTTCGGCATAGGAAGCACTTCTGTTATCCGCCCACGTGATACTCTTCGTCAGTGCATTCCCCTTGGCATCCACTGCAATGACACTGTGCATCGCTGAACTGAATGAGATCAGCTCAAGATCATCCGGAGAAACGAGACTCTCTGCCATATTTAGTTTAATACAGGAAAATACGGCTCTCAGAATTTCTTCCGGCTCCTGCTCTGCAGTAGAAGGCGTTGGACTTAACAGCGGATAGCCCACTGTATGCTGAGAAATGACAGCTCCTTTTCGGTCAAATATCACTGCTTTCGTACTCGTTGTCCCGATGTCCACACCCATCAAGTACTTTTTTGAATCCATACCTATCATCCTTTCCGATCTTACACTTGCCTGTCTATAGCTTAGTATGTAACGAAGTCCGTTTGAAATTACATGATAAAAAGAGAGGGTGACACTATTAGAATAAGTCACCCCCTTTGCTTGAAATTATTTTTTTACCACTGCATGCCCGCCGAATTCATTGCGAAGAGCAGCTACTACCTTGCCTGTGAACGTATCGTCCTCAAGTGAACGGTAGCGCATCATGAGGGAAAGAGCGATAACCGGTGCTGGAACTTGAAGGTCCAGGGCAGCTTCCACTGTCCATTTTCCTTCTCCAGAAGAGTTCATCACACCCTTAATGCCTTCAAGCTTAGGATCTTTGGAGAATGCGTTCTGAGTCAGCTCCATGAGCCAAGAGCGGACAACTGAACCGTGGTTCCACATTTTCGCAACGGCTTCATAGTCATAATCAAACTGGCTTTTCTCAAGAACTTCGAATCCTTCAGCGATCGCCTGCATCATACCGTACTCGATGCCGTTATGAACCATTTTCAAGAAATGTCCGCTTCCGACTTTTCCTGTATAGAGGTAGCCGTTTTCCACGGAAAGATCTTTGAAAATCGGTTCGATGATTTCAAATACTTCAGGCTCTGCACCGATCATTGTACAAGCACCGTTTCGTGCTCCGTCAGTGCCTCCGCTTGTCCCTACATCGACAAAGTGAAGCTCTTTTTCTTTTAACTCTTCTGCACGCCGCAGTGTATCTTTATAGTTGGAGTTTCCGCCGTCGATCACAATATCTCCAGGCTCCAATACGTTTTTCAGTTCAGCAAGAACATCTTCCGTTATGTTTCCCGCAGGTACCATCATCCAAACCACACGCGGTGTGCTTAGTCCGCTGACTAGTTCTTTGATCGATTCAACGCCTGTTGCTCCATCGTTCGTAATATTTTTCACCTGTTCTTTGTTCACGTCTGTCGCTACGACCTCGTGGTTGTGGTCGAGCAGATTAAGAACAAGATTGTAACCCATTTTACCAAGGCCGATCATTCCGATTTGCATATATAAATGCCCCTTTCAAACAAACCATGATTACGGTTTGTGAAAATTTTTTTCTTCCATCGCTATTATATACTAAAATTTTTTCCGTTTACAAGAAAATAAATTTCATATTATGATAGACCCAAACGTCACGGTACAAAGAAAGGAAGAACGAACATGGCAGCTTCAAACTGTTTATCCAAAATTCGCTCTTCTTATGGCATATTAAGCGAAAAAGAAAAAAAGATTGCTGACTTTATATTGGAGGATCCTCAAAATATCATCCACTCGAGCATTAATGAAGTGGCTGATCATTTGGAGGTAGCGGATGCGACGGTCTTCCGGTTTTGTAAAAGGCTGGGCTTCAAGGGATTTCAAGCATTAAAAATTGCACTTGCCTCTGATATTGTCGGCCCGCTTCAGGATATCCATGAGACCATATTAGAAAGCGACACACCTGCCCAGATCGCCGAAAAAGTGTTTCAATCCAACATCGGCACACTCGAAGATACCCGGCAGATGCTGGATGAAAAAAGTTTTCAGGCGGCTGTCGATTGCCTGCTCGCCTCTCAAAAGATCGAATTCTACGGAAACGGCGGATCAGGCATCATCGCTATGGACGCTCATCATAAATTTATCCGTACCGGCAAACCAAGCATCGCTTATACCGATACGCACTTTCAGCTGATGTCTGCCTCCCAGCTGACGGAGCGGGATGTGGCTCTCTTTATCTCCCATTCCGGAACAAATAAGGATTTGCTGCACGTCATGAGGGTGGCGAAAGAGAATGGCTGCCGCACCATCTCGCTTACCGATTATGCAAAGTCTCCGCTCAGTGAGAAGGCTGATATCTCCCTGCATACGATCTCGAGGGAGACTGAATTCCGGTCTGAAGCACTCTCTTCCCGGATTGCACAGCTCAGTATTATCGATGCGCTCTATGTGAATGTGATGATGGCCGGCAAGGAAGAAGCAAAAAAATCGCTGCAGCGCATGCGGTCGGCGATTTCGGAGAAGAAGTTCTAACAAGAAACTGCAGAGGGGAAGAATTACTTGCGGAATTGATACTTTTACTTGCGGTTCGACATGGTTTACTTGCGGAAACTCTGCGTTTACTTGCGAAAATCGTCCACTTACTTGCAAAAATGCTTCAAATACTTGCAAAACCCATCATTTTCATAAGAAACCACCCTCTCCAGCACAAAAAAACCGCCCTTCTATAGGCGGTTTTTTTCTTTATCTATTAAAAGCAGCGGATGTCTTCCTTGGATGGATATACAGCACGCTCTCCGCCAATCAGCTTTGGCCTTGTTTTGGCGAGGGTAACGTGGGCTTCCCCGATGCTTTTTACTTCCGTTCTTACGGGTACAGCAACATGCTTCAGATGCATGCCGATAAAGGTATCCCCGATATCAATTCCAGCATCTGCTTTAATGTATTCAACGACGACTGGATCATTTAGATGATGGAAGGCATAAGTGGCGAGTGCGCCGCCTGCCGAACGCGCAGGCACAACACGGACTTCTTCATATCGAAGCCTGTCAGCGATCTCACGCTCCATCACAAGTGCTCTGTTCAAATGCTCACAGCATTGAAAGGCAAGAGCGACCTGACTTTCTTCCTGAAAGGTTTTTACCCCATTATAAAGAGCTTGAGCCGCTTCCATCGTTCCGGAAGTGCCAATTTTCCCTCCGGTTACTTCACTCGTACTGGCCCCTACGACCAGCAGCTGTCCAGGCTTTAACTGGGCTTGTTTTTGTAAATCAGATAGTGCATGAAAGACCTGCTTCTCAACAGTTTGCAGCTGGTCACTCATTGGTTGAATCGTCCCTTCTTTTGAGGTGAGAATCAGCGTCCAGCCTCTTCTGTCACCCTTTCGTTGCGGTACTTCCGCCTATTTTGCACCCTGCGCTTCATAATCAGAAATTTTTCCGACTCGTTTGCTGTGGCGGCCGCCTTCATATTCTGTCGTCAGCCATACCTTTGCAATTTCCAAAGCCAGTCCAGGTCCGATGACCCGTTCACCCATCGCCAGCACGTTGCTGTCATTGTGCATGCGTGTCGCTTTAGCGCTGAACAAATCGTGCACAAGGGCACAGCGGATTCCTTTTACTTTGTTTGCCGCTATACTCATACCTATTCCCGTACCGCAGATTAATATGCCCCGATCAGCCTCTCCGCTTGCCACCATTTCCGCTACGGGAATGGCGTAATCCGGATAATCTACCGAGGTGCTGCATTCACAGCCCATATCTTTTACATCCATGCCTATCTCCTGCATCATGCTCACAATTTCCTTACGAAGCTCTACTCCTGCATGGTCTGAACCAATCGCTACTCTCATCTGATCCTCCTGTATATTTCCGTATTCTACTTCAATTTTAAATTGAATTTTACATTGTTTCAACCGGTTAAACCGGTGATAACGGAAATATGAAGAGGCCATCTCTGTTTAAATCTTTTTTATGAGTTTTTCAATGAGGCTTTCAAGCTCGGCTCTCGTCTCGCGATAAAGATCGATACTTCCGCCAAACGGGTCAATGATGTCCAGGGAAGGCAAGCTGTTTTCCAGCGAGATAATTTTTTCTTTGAAAGGCTGAATATCAGCTTCAAATTTCTCCTGAACCGCTTGCTTGTCATTAGTATCGGCCTGATCCCATTTATTTTTATAGAAAGCTCTTATTGTTTCAATTTCAGCATACGCCTGATGAAGCTCTGAAAGCTGCTTTTCATAGTCATCGTTTTGATAGATGTATTCTTTAAGTGTGTATGCTTTCTCCACAGCCTCCGGATATTGATGGCAAACCGTATGTTTATGGCTTTCTGTCATCGTCAGGACAAGGTCGGCCCAACGGACAAGTGTTTCAGTCAAGGGTTTGGATTCATGTTTGAATGGGATGCCTTTTTCCGACATCGCCGTCACCGCATGGGTACTCGCCCCTGCCCCCTCTGCGGCAAAGACGCCAGCTGACCTTACTTCAACTTTTCCTTTTCCCAGGTATTTAAGCAATGCAGCCGCCATCGGACTTCGGCACGTATTTCCTGTACAAACAAATAAGATCTTTTTCATGATTTCCCACCCTCAGCTTCAATGTCTTTATTTACAAGTATAAAAAAAGATTGGCTCAGTGCCAATCGTTCATTTATTGTTTCAGCATTATAAGGGAAGCAGGAGCTTGATCCCAAAAGCAAGCAGAATCAATCCGCCGAGCGCTTCACTGTAGGATCCGAGCCACTTTTGAACTTTTCTACCCATCATCAGACCTCCCCATGTCAACAGCATGCTCATGATTCCGAACATGAATATGGTGAGAAACGTACGGGCTCCGTAAATTCCCAGACTTAGTCCAACAGAGAAACTATCCAGGCTGGCGCTCACAGCAAAAAGCAGCAGACCAAACCCGACAGGATTCACAAACGGCTCATTCTCAGGCTTGAATGAAGAATGGATCATCTGCAAACCAAGAAGGAGCAGCAAACAACCGCCGATGATGACTGCAATGCCCCCAAAGTGAGAAGAAATCTGCTTGCCAAGCAATAGTCCTGCAAGAGGCATCCCAATATGAAACAGTCCGATGACTACTCCTATTTTCACAATCTGCCTCAGCCTTAATTGCAGCATTCCCATACCGATCCCAATAGAAAAAGCATCCATACCAAGAGCAAAAGACATGAGCCACAGCGTCAGCCATTCACCGATTGTTACGACGTCCATTTACTTTCCCCCTAACTCCGCTAGTACAACCTTATGCACGTCCACCATTGATTAGAATCGGCGTTTCCGTTCCTCGAAAAAACCAAATATTAAGCAATTTTCGACATTAGCAGGGATATAGTTTTTTTTACCGTAAATAAAGGTTATAGAAAAAACGGGAAGAATCGGAGGGGAAATTTTCATGGCTGAAGACGGGAAATCGATTCATCCGGCAGTTGCTGAATCAAAAAAGAAAGCACACCGTATGGAAATTACAAAACAGCAGAGCATGACGTTCAAGTTTATTAAATCAGGCGAAACTTTCGTGATGACCGAGTGCAGCGGTGAACTCTCTGACTCATTGGGCTATAAAGAAGAATGGGTGATCGGAAAGACGCCTGAAGAAATTTTTCCGAAAGAGCTCGCCGCCTTTAAAATGGATTGTTACGAACAGGCCTGGAAGGGAGAGTATATTACATATGAAGCCCAACTGAACAATGTCCCATTCCTCGTATCGTTAAATCCAGTCTTTGAAAATGGAAAAGTCGTTGAGGTGCGGGGCTTAAGCATCGATCTGATCCATAGGGTTATGATGGAGAGGCAGCTGGAAGAAAGTGAGCAAAGGTTCCGCTCGCTGATCGAGCATAACATCGATGCACTATTTTCCCTTGATTCCCAAGGGAAGTTTACGACCGTCAATCCGGCTGCAGAACTTCTTACCGGCTACTCGGGGAAAGAACTGCTCAGCATGACCTTTCATCCCCTGCTGATGGAAGAACATCTGGAAAAATCAGTCCAAGGTTTTGAGGAGGCCCTTAAGGGCACTCCAAAAACATACGATATGAAGATGAAAAGAAAAGACGGAGAAATTCGGTTTGTAAATCTGACCATCACACCGATTATCGTAAGCGATGACGTACTGGGACTGTATTGTATCGGAAAGGATATTACGGAAAAGAAGAAGCAGGAAGCCGAACTGAGGGAAACAAAAGAAACACTGGAGTCGCTGTTTACTCATTCCGCAGACATGATCGCCATCTATGATTTCGATAAACAAACGATCAAGCTGAACCCCGCTTTTGAAAAAACGTTCGGGTGGACAGAGGAAGAATTAAGGGACTGCAGAAGCCCGATTTTCCCCATTGTCCTTGATCAATATTTACAGGAATCACTGGAGATGATCCAGACGGTGAAAAAGGGAATTCCCATTATTGGCCACGAGATGATTTGTCAGCGCAAAGATGGATCCCTGCTGAACTCGAGTGTCACGCTGTTTCCCATATTTGATCAAAACGGCCGAGTACACGCATACTCGGGTATTTCACGTGATATCACTGAAAAAAAACGACAGGAAAAAGCCTTGCGTGAGAGCGAAGAAAAATACCGCATCATTGCCGAAAATACGATGGATTTAATCGCAACATCCGACAGGGAGGGGAAGATCACATACTCCTCACCCTCCAACAAGATGATTTTAGGTGTGGATCCTGCAGATTATCTAGGAAAAAATGCCATTGATTTCCTGCATGAAGATGACAAAAAACGGGTAACTCTCCTCATGCGCCGCATGGTCCAATCGAGACAGCCTGTAAAATATGAAGCTCGCTGGAAACATAACGATGGTTCCTATGTTGTATTGGAAACAAACGCAACACCAGTCATCAATGAAAAAGGCCATGTGGAAAGCGTCGTGGTTGTATCCAGAGATCTCACCGAGCGGAAAAAAACAGAAGAAATGCTTAGAAAATCCGATAAGCTTTCTGTTCTGGGCCAGCTGGCTGCTGGTGCCGCCCATGAGATCCGCAACCCTTTAACCTCTATAAAAGGGTTCTTGCAGCTGCTTGAATCGAAAGCAGAGAATGACTTTGAGTACTATGAAATCATGCTCTCTGAAATTGACAGGATCAATTCCATTGTCAGTGAATTTATGGTCTTGGCCAAGCCGCAGGTTATGAATCTCGTGCCGACCAACATCACTGAACTGATGCGCCATGTCATCTCACTGATTGAAACACAGGCCATATTGATGAACGTGCAGATTTATTTTAAAGCAGAGGACGATCTGCCTGTAATCTCCAGTGTGGACAACCAGCTTAAACAGGTATTTATCAATCTGCTGAAAAATGCGATAGAAGCGATGCCGGATGGCGGAAACGTGTTTATTTCCATTGAACGGAAAGAGAACGATCTGGTGGTGTCGTTTGCGGATGAAGGGTGCGGAATTCCTTCTGATAAGCTCTCTTCACTCGGTGAACCCTTTTATACAACAAAAGAGAAAGGGACAGGGCTCGGCCTTATGGTCTGCTATAAGATTATTGAGGACCATGGCGGGAGGATCCACGTGAAGAGCGAGCTGGGACAAGGCAGCACCTTTAAAGTGGTGCTTCCCATGCTCTCGATCGATCAGGAGGGCGCCCCCTTTATTGTCTGACCATAAATAAAGGGGCTGTCCAAGAAGTCTGGTAGCTGTTGATCTCTGCTCCAGGCTGCTCGCTTTCCGCGGGGCGTGCGGTGAGCCTCTTGGCGC